>JAFTHS010000097.1 GCA_017457295.1 Paludibacteraceae bacterium
CGTTTCCCCTCAAATAATTGTATGGCAAAATTATCGTCCATATATCACGGTTGTATGTGGTCTGTTGGGTTAAATCAAGTTAGTTTGAAAATTGATTCCGACCGCAAAGATACACTTTTTTTTCGAGATGTGCAAGAAAAATCGTTTTTTGGAGTAATTTTTCTGGTGTAGGGTGTAGAGTGTAGAGGCACAGAGTGCCAGTTTAGAGGACGGCGCAAAGCGCCTACAGTTTAGAGTTTAAAGGCATGCTGTGCCCGAATACGATTCGGGAGTAATAGACAAAGACAAGAAACATTTTCAGGACATGAGTCAACCCTTTTAGGAAATGAGTCAACCTTTTTAGGAGGCGATATTAATAAAACGTACTTTTTGTGTTGGGGAGTTCTTTGGTCGTTCCTTGGTTCGTCGTTGGTCTTTTACCCGAGAGAATTTGGGTAGGTACAAAGGAAGGCAATCTTAATAAACAGCACATAAATAATCCATCGCACCTCAAATGAGATGCGACGGATTATTACTAGTTATTCTAGATTGGCTAGTAATGCTAGATTATCTAGATTATTTTTACAAAGTCTTTGCTACCTCGATTTGCTCGAAGGTCTCGATGAGGTCGCCTTCTACAATATCGTTGTAACTCTTGATGCTCAAACCACATTCCATATTGAGACCTGCCTCCTTGATATCATCCTTACCATGCTTGAGCGAAGACAATTCGCCAGTATGGATAACGATACCGTCACGGATTACGCGGCACTTGTTAGCACGTTTGGCCTTACCCTCACGCACGATACAACCTGCGATAGTCCCCACCTTGGAGATACGGAAAGTTTGCAATACCTCGAGCGTAGCAGTAACCTCCTCCTTGATATCTGGCGAAAGCATACCTGCCATAG
Organism: Paludibacteraceae bacterium; assembly: GCA_017457295.1. GTDB lineage: Bacteria > Bacteroidota > Bacteroidia > Bacteroidales > Paludibacteraceae > Colicola. The sequence goes on from JAFTHS010000097.1 coordinate 891, forward strand.
CCGACTTGATCTCTTCGATAGCATCGTAGATGATAGAATAGATGCGGATGTCCACTTCTTCGCCCTCTGCCATCTTACGCGCTGTGCTAGTAGGACGGACATTAAAGCCGACGATAATCGCATCCGAAGCAGCAGCCAACAGCACATCAGAATCGGAGATTGCACCCACAGCACCGTGGATAACATTAACTTGGATATTCTCGGTAGAGAGTTTGATGAGCGAGTCTTTGAGTGCCTCCACAGAACCGTCCACATCACCCTTGACGATGATATTGAGCTCCTTGAAGTCACCAATAGCCAGACGACGACCAATCTCATCCAAACCAACGTGTTTCTTGGTGCGGAGCGACATCTCGCGTTGCAATTGTTCGCGTTTGTTAGCAATATCGCGTGCCTCTTGCTCAGTAGCCATCACATTGAACTCATCACCTGCTTGTGGTGCGCCGTTGAGACCAAGAATCAAACATGGCTCGCCAGGAAGGGCTTGTTGGATACGTTGTCCGCGCTCGTTGAACATGGCTTTGATCTTACCATGATAGATACCTGCGAGGACAATATCGCCATGATGGAGGGTACCATCTTGCACAAGCACAGTAGCCACATAACCACGACCTTTGTCGAGC
>JAFTHS010000043.1 GCA_017457295.1 Paludibacteraceae bacterium
GCCAAACGAATGGCAGACAACTGCGATGTGCTATACACGGTGGCAAACATGAACGAACGTAAGCAAAAAATGAAGGAGTTGGCTGATTGTTTCGTTTGCCTACCCGGTAGTTATGGCACGCTGGATGAGATGATGGACGTGATAGCAAGTGGCACAGTGGATGAACACAGAAAGCCGATTTTCGTACTAAATTACCAGGGCTTCTATGAAGGAGTCAAGCTGCAAGCTGAGCATATGCGCAAATTGGCTTTTCTGCCACAAGAGGAGCAATATGCACCTACGTTCGTTGATACAATGCCAGAACTTACTGAAGCATTATCAATAATAAACATGAAAAAATAACCCCGTGCGATACGGATTAATGATTACAAATATGCAAACAACAAAAATGCTTAGTACATCTGCTTTTGAACAATGGTTGGCAAATCAAACTGCTACTATTGCACGTTATCGAGAAGTAGAAAAAAGCCCTTTACTGGCGGAGTACAACACCCTCAAAAAGATAGTTGAGTCGGAAGATTTTCAAGCAAAAAAGACTCAACTCTTAACTACAAAATACAACCAAACACAAGAGGGAAAAACTATGGCCAAGTACCATAGTATGAAATGGAACATATCGGTAATTCTATTCAATCTCTTTCACAAAGAAACGTGGAAAGAGAAAACAGAAGTAGCTAAATATTTGGAGTTGGTAGCACAAATTCAAACACCAGAATTTCAGAAATCTAATGCTTTTTGGAAAAACCCCAAACGCTGGTACACTACACCTGAAAGTCAACAAGATAACCGCTATATGGCATTAAGCAAACATGCTGATATTTGCTTCTACAACGCACATACTCAAGAGGAAATTACAGAGTTAGAGAGCTACAAGTTGGCATGGAATGATGAGTTTGATGGTACCCAAATGGCTAAACATTGGGAAAGTGGTTTCCTTTATCCAAGCAAGGATTTTCAAGCTAATCACTCTTATACATCAGAGAGACAGGCATACACTAAAGGGCAAAACACTCATGTGGCAAATAGCGTGTTGAGTCTAACAACTCGTAAACAATCTACCACTGCTCCTGCATGGCACCCTACAAAGGGTTTGATGATGCATCCTTTCGCTTTTACTAGCGATGTATGGCATAGCAATATACCAGCAGTAATGTCAAAAAAAGGAGTGTTACAAATCAAGGTGGCGTGTGTAGGTAAAGTAAGGCATGCAATATGTTTGGTTTCTCCAAAATCGCAAAATGTTTTATCAATTCTTCCATCCAACCTCATGCAAAAAAACTATGTAGTTTATACACTCGTTTGGAATGAAAAAGAAACCATTTGGTATCAAAATAATCAAGAATTGAAACGCGAAATTAAATCACTACCAGCAACCCCTTTGCATTTGCTATTGCGCAGTTATTTGCCAATAGATCAAGTTGGTAGCACAGGGCTATTAAATATAGATTGGATACGCGTATATACCAAAGCATAATTAGGATATTTCAACGTTGAATACTCAATAGAAAAAATATATGTTTCTTATTGCTGGACCTTGTGCGATAGAGAGTCGTGACATACTTATGCAAACGGCAGATAAGCTTTCTACTGTGTGTCAGGCATTGGATATAAAACTCTATTTCAAATCATCGTTTGACAAAGCCAACCGCACTAATCCTTCTCAACGCGGTATAGGTATAGAAGAAGGCTTAAAGTTACTGCAAGAGGTAAAAACCACGTTTCAACTACCTATTTTGACCGATGTTCATGAGTCATGGCAGTGTGCACCCGTGGCTGAAATAGCCGATGTACTTCAAATCCCTGCTTTTTTGTCTCGCCAAACAGACTTGTTGGTAGCTGCTGCTAAGACGGGGAAAATTGTGAATGTCAAGAAAGGACAATTCATGGCTCCATGGGATATGCGTGGTGCTATCGCCAAGATAGAAAGCGCAACAAATGGCAGCCACGTAGATCAACATATTTGGATTACCGAACGCGGTTCTAGTTTTGGTTATGGCAACTTAGTAGTGGACATGACTTCGTTAGTAACAATGCGTCAATATGGTTATCCTGTGATATTCGATGGTACTCACGCAGTACAGCAACCCAGCAGTCTATCAGGCGTAACAAAAGGCAATCGAGACATGGTTCCCCCTTTAATTCGCGCAGCCTTAGCAGTAGGAGTGGATGGTATATTCATAGAGGTACACCCTAATCCTGACCATGCTATTTCTGACGCCGCGAATCAAATTCGCTTAGCTGATATACAACAAATATTAGAACAAGCAAAGGCCTTTGATGAATTAGCAAAAAGAATCATATAAACACCAGTAAATATAGATAGACATATATGACTTACTCTGAAAGGGCAAAACAAATTTTTGCCGATGAAATCATAGAATTACAACAATTACAAAATAGTATCAATGAAGATTTCGATCGTGTAGTAGAAGTGCTTTATGCTTGTAAGAGCAAAGTAGTAGTGATGGGCATTGGCAAGACGGGCATTATTGGACATAAGATGGCGGCATCTTTTGCTTCTACGGGTACTCCTTCTATATTTGTAAATGTAGCGGAGGCTATGCATGGCGATTTAGGTATGATTTCTAAAGATGATATTGTCATTTTGGTCAGCAACAGCGGTGAAACCAATGAAATCTTAAATGCTATTGACCCCATTCATCGTATCGGTTGCATCATTATAGCTATGACAGGCAATATGCAGTCGCCACTGGCTAAGCGAGCAGATTACGCATTATCAATACATGTAGACCACGAGGCTTGTCCATTAGGTTTAGCTCCTACTACTTCTACCACAGCCACTTTATTGATGGGTGACGCACTAATGGTTTGCTTAATGGAAAAACGCCGTTTTCAAGCTGAAAATTTTGCTCTATATCATCCTGGCGGAGCATTAGGACGCAAGTTATTAGGACGCGTTAGTAATTTTATGAATACCCATGTACCTCGTGTAGAGGCTTGCGCTTCATTCTGCACTGTGGCAACAGAGATCAGCGACAAACATTTGGGTATGACCATGGTGTACGACCAATTACCTGATGGTAAGTGTATTGGCATCATCACTGATGGTGATGTACGTCGTGCCATACAACGTTACAATGATGTGCAAATCACTGCACAACAAGTTATGACACCATCCTACAAATATATTCATCAAGATGCTTTATTAAGTGATGCATTGGCAATAATGGATAAGCATAATATCACTACATTAGCAGTAACGGAAACACCTGAAGAGAAAAAAATAGTTGGTATTATATCTATCCACCATATCATCGATTTCAACTAATCAATAGAATAGCTATGATTGTTCATCTTCCAAATCATATTTCATTATCCGAAGCACAAGCTTATGCATCTAAGGTAGGAGCTTTATGCATGCAGGGAGAAGATGGCTATGCATTGATTACAAGCCATATGGTACAAGCATTGCCAAACATATTGGATAAAATCGCCACTCGCTGGTGGGCTTTTCCTACGGATATGCAACTTTGTTCACGGAGTTATCATGCTACCACTCATCGTATAAATATCGGTGATACATACATAGGTGGTGATGGACAAAATCAGCTGACAATTGCCGGTCCATGTGCGGTAGAGAATAGAGAGCAAATTGAACAATCTTGCCTGATGTTGAAGCGTATGGGAATCAAAGTGTTGCGTGCGGGTTGCTACAAGCCACGCACCTCTCCTTATACATTCCGCGGATTGGGGGAAGACGGATTAAAATTGCTATCAGAAATGCGCGATAAATATGGGCTATTGATTGCCACAGAGATGCGCGATGCCACTCATGCGGACAAGGTAGTTGAATATGCTGATGTGGTGCAAGTAGGCGCCAAAGCAATGTACGATCATGGACTATTGACGGCTGCTGGGCAGTGTGGAAAACCAGTAATACTTAAGCGCAGTTTTAGTGCCACATTACAAGAGTTTGTCAATTGTGCAGATTTCATCATGAGTTGTGGCAATAATCAAGTTATTTTATGCGAACGTGGTATCCGATCCTACGAAACCAACACTCGCTTTACACTTGATTTATGTGGCGTAGCGTGGCTGAAGCAACACTGCAATCTTCCCATTATAGTAGATCCCAGCCACGCAATGGGTTATGCATATGGTATAGCCGATTTGTCTCGTGCATGTACTGCCATGGGAGTAGATGGTTTGCTTATTGAGACACATCCTAATCCACAACAAGCAAAGAGTGATTCTGCTCAGCAACTAGATCATGCTAGTTTTGAGGCCATGTACGCAAGTCTTCAACCCATAGCAGCTGCCGTCGGAAAAAATTTGATTTAACATCATCATCTTTACTATAAAAAAATCGCACTCTTAGGTGCGATTTTTTATAGTGTGCAATACGACTAGCGATTTTTGTACATATCGTCATAGTATTTCTCATACTCACCTGAAGTGATGTTATCCATCCACTCCTGATGGTCTAGATACCAACGGACTGTTTTTTCAATACCTTCTTCAAACTGCAATGAGGGCTCCCAACCCAGTTCGGCTTGCAGTTTGCGTGAATCTATAGCATAGCGCATATCGTGTCCTGCGCGATCGGTTACGTAGGTAATAAGGTCCATATCTTCACCTTCTGCACGTCCTAACAAACGATCTACCGTATTGATAACCACCTTGATAATGTCAATATTCTTCCACTCGTTAAATCCTCCTATATTGTATGTCTCTGCCACGGTACCTTGATGATAAATCAAATCTATCGCACGCGCATGGTCCTCCACGTATAGCCAATCACGCACATTCTCACCCTTACCATATACAGGCAATGGCTTACGATGGCGTATATTATTGATAAACAGAGGTATTAATTTCTCCGGGAACTGATATGGACCATAGTTATTCGAGCAATTGGTCACAATAGTAGGCATGCCATAAGTGTCATGGAAAGCACGAACGAAGTGATCGCTGCTTGCTTTCGATGCCGAATAAGGGCTATGAGGATTGTACTTTGTTGTTTCTACAAAGAAGTCCTCGCCATATGCCTCATGATGCTCTGAAGACGCTTGTGTAGAGAATGGTGGTTCAATACCCTCTGGATGGGTCATCTCCAATGCTCCATACACCTCATCCGTAGAAATATGGTAAAAACGCTTGCCCTCATATTTTTCTGGTAGTGCTTCCCAATAGAGTTTAGCTGCCTGCAAAAGCGAAAGCGTTCCCATAACATTTGTACGAGCAAAGGTAAATGGATCTTTGATAGAGCGGTCCACATGACTTTCAGCTGCAAGGTGAATAATACCTGTTACATGCTCCTCTTGCAGCAATGCATAAATAGTATCAAAATCACAAATATCAGCTTTCACAAAACGATAATTGGGCCTGTCCTCTACATCTTTCAGGTTAGCCAAATTACCTGCATAAGTCAGTTTGTCCACATTAATAATGCGATACTCGGGGTACTTATTCACAAACAATCGAACTACGTGGCTACCTATAAATCCTGCGCCACCGGTAATAATAATGGTTTTCATATATTATATAAAGTTTTTAAGTGTTCTACCTTGATAGTACAAAACGTATTTGCTTAAAATGATATGTCTTTATTTCGTCATTTTGCATTCGCAACTGCAATTCTCCTTGCGAAGTGATATCAACAATCTGTGCCAAAAATGCATTGTCAACATCCATCTTTGCGATATTGGTTGGCGATACATCTACCTCTCGTTCCACATAATAGTGCCATCCATCTTTGCGATATAATCGCTGCATGTAGGCATTACGCAGGTCCTGTGTTGTGTGCTCTTGCCAAACCACCATTTGTTCCATCCATGCATGCATCAGTTTTTCCACATCATACTCTTCACCTGTTATCAACCTCATCGACAATGGGTTAGGTGCATCGCTCACCCATTCTGTTTGATTCACATTCACGCCCACGCCTGCGATGCTGTACTGTATATATGGCCCTTGCAAAAAGTTCTCAAGCAGTATTCCTGCCATTTTCTTTTCGCCATAGTATATGTCGTTCGGCCATTTGATAGTCAGCATTTGTTCTGGCACAAACTGCGCTATCGCCTCGTACAATGTCACTGCAACCAACATCGACAATCTCCACTGTTCGCTAGCTGCAATCTCAGGGTATTTCAGCAGTACTGAAACCAGCAGGTTCTTTCCCTTCTCGCTCTCCCAACCATTACCTGTTTGCCCTCTACCAGCCGTTTGAAAGTCCGTGCGTATAGCATACAAATGCGGCAACTCATCGCTATATTGCTGGCGAAGCAATGTAGAAGTGCTATGCGTTTCGTTGATAAACATCCAATAGGTATTGTTCGATTATGTTTTGTATCTTGCGTGTCTTACAATTCGCACTATTCACCATCACGGCAAACACCCACACTCTGCCATCGGGCAAGAATATGTATCCCGCATAGTTCTTTGTTCCACCGATGGTACCACTTTTGGCATACACTTTCCCGTGCAATGGTGTATCTCGAAGGAAGGAGCGCAGTGTTCCCGATTCGCCACTACGAGGCAGCGATGCCAAAAACACATCCTTATGTTTCGACCCATACATATAGCGGAGCAACTGCACATACATCGCTGGAGAGATAGCATCTTGCGGAGCCAAACCACAGCCATCCAATATCTTTCCGCTACGAAAACTTACCCCTCGATTCTTCCAGTAATCAATCATAAAGTCTTTCGCATTGTGTATGGTGCAAGGCAATGTGTATTTCGACCCAAAGATACGGAAAAGCATCTCCGCATACAGGTTATCCGACTCCTGCTCCGTGTGGCGAATAATCTCCGATAGCGGCTCACTCTCGTGCATGAATAGCAGCGTACGCACTGGCGCAAAGCGCGGCATTTCCGATAGATACGTCTCTGTGCTATCTACCTCTATGCCGCTTTGTCGAAGCACCCCTGTTAAATCTCTAACCAAGATCAACCCTGGATTAGGCATATCGCCTCTCACCCCAAAAGTCTGCCTATTAGATGGCACACTGCCCACCAAGTAGCGCGTATTGTTATATGGTACGCCATGCACAAAAGCCCCATCATAGGTTATGTGTGTACAGCGAATATGATTCTCAAACTCTATCTCGGGTATCGCAGGAGTCGTATACAGCACCTCTGCTATACTGCCCACTGCCCCGCTACGAAGAACAATATTCATCGTATTGTCTTGATACGAAAGCGAAAAGATACCTGGTGCGTAATAGTTCCCCACATCTTCCCACAACCACGAGGGATTCAATGCGTTAGCATCGAAATACGACAAGTCTGCCACCACGCTACCAGCGATACGTCGTATGCCCGCTTCACGCAAGCAACGAGCCCATTTGTACATAAAGTTCTTATCGCCCACATACCGCGAACCAAAAGTCGGGTCGCCTCTACCTTCGATATACAGATTACCATGTAGCACCCCATCTTGAATATAGCCATCATAGGTGATGGGGGTCTGAATGCGGTATTCGCCTCCCCACAGTTCCAGTGCCGTGGCGGCTGTCAGCAATTTCATTGTCGAAGCCGGAGGAATCACAGCATTATGTCGATACGCATCAATGGTATCGCCCGAGTGATAATCGCATATCAGCACACCTATATTGGCATCCTGTGTATTAGGATGCCCTGTCAGAATCGACAATATGAGCAGTAGTTTCAGCATTCTTTTTTCCTCTTTTTACCTTAAAAACAAACAGACACACTCCGCCAAGTACGGAATGAGTCTGCAAAGATACTACTTTTTTTCAAAAAAAACAAATTTCTCTGCGTAAAATATGCATCACAGCACCATTCTGAACAAATATCGCTTCTGCGGCTTGAAGGTCAGGTTCTCCATATTCAGCATATCCGATGCCTCTGCAATATCGCGAACGGTGTTGTCTTTGTACAGAATATCTATCGCCTCTCCCTTTTCCGAATAGGTATTCGACGTAGATATATGCTCCACAAAGAAGTAACTTGCCTCTTCATCTGTCACGCCTAGTTCTGCCACATAGTGACGGATAAGTCGCTCATAATCAGATGCCAACATAGGACTATCAAGCAGCTGTCCCTTAAATAGTTGGCGATTGGTGAATGCTTTGCAAAGCAAGCCCAGCACCTTATCATCGCCATCCATCCACACTTTTATTGCCGACAGCAGATCCGCATCGTCCAGCAACGCATATTGGCGCAACGCCTCTTTATCACCAACGAACACATCCGCCGTGATACGATGATACAGAAAATACCTCAATGCAGGCGAACAAAACAGTTCTATTCCTTTGGCTGCCAACGATTTAGCACGTTCTAGTATTTTTATCAGCAGTTGCTCCGCAGCCACACTGGTATGGTGCAGATACACTTGCCAATACATCAATCGACGGGCCACCAAGAACTTCTCCACCGAGTATATACCTTTCGCCTCTACCACCAAGTGCCCATCTTTGGTCACGTTCATCATCTTCAGTATGCGTGCGCTCGCCACGCTGCCTTCGGTCACGCCGCAGAAAAACGAGTCGCGGCTCAGGTAATCCAACCTATCCACATCCAACTGCGACGATATCAACTGATGCAAAAAGTGCTTTGGGTACTCGTCCTTAAAGATTGCTATGGCCATATCCATCACGCCAGCCGCATCAGCAGCGCTATTTTTCAGTTCGTCGCGAATCTCACTCATCATCATCAAGCTTATCTCCTCGTGTGTGATTCCGTCCACCAACGTATGCTCCATCACATGCGAGAACGGACCATGCCCCACATCATGCAATAGTATGGCTGCCATTGCCGCAGTGGCCTCATTTTCAGTCACATCCACACCCTTTTCGCACAGCGATTGTATGGCCTCACGCATCAGGTGCATCGCACCCAACGAGTGAAGAAAACGGCTGTGCATCGCACCTGGATACACAAAGAAACTCAGCCCAAGCTGACGTATTCTATTCAGGCGTTGCAAGTACGGATGTTGCAGTATCTGATACAGCACACCATCGGGCACACTCAAAAAACCAAACACAGGGTCATTGATAATCTTTCTTGTCTTTGTCATAGCAATTGCATAATTGATTAGTACTGCGCAACTTACTCTTGCTTTATGGATAGGTTCAGCTGTGCTCCTATCTGCCCCACGAATTGGTTCGGCCAACCAAACTGCCATCTCAAAAAGCACACAAAGGTACTAAAAATTTACCATTCCGCAAAGGACTCCCACACAATTCCGCACAATTTCCTTTTTTTTTCCTTTCTTTATGCTGTCTTTAATTAGTGATTAATTAGTGATTAATTAGTGATTGATTAGTGATTAATTAGTGATTGACATACCTTCATCATATGAAAACCGTACAAATTGCCCAATGTAGGCAGAGCAAAGCAATGGCACTTTCCTTAAAATTATGCGTTTTTCTTGCACATGTAGAAAAAAAGCAGTACTTTTGTAGCATGAAACCAATCAATGATATAGAAATCATGGCCCCTGTGGGCTGTTGGGAAAGCCTTGCCGCTGCTATCGAAGCGGGGGCTACAAGCGTATATTTCGGCATCGAGTACCTCAACATGCGTGCTCGGTCATCGGCCAATTTCACCACGCAAGACCTTCACACTATCGTACAACGTTGCCAAGAGGCGGGAGTCAAAACCTACCTCACGCTCAACACGGTCATGTACCCAGAGGACCTTCCGCTCATGCGAGAGATTGTGGACCATGCCAAACTCGCGGGACTTAGTGCGATTATTGCCTCCGATATTGCGGTATTGCAGTATGCTCACTCCGTAGGAGTGGAAGTACACCTATCCACCCAACTCAATATTGCCAACACCGAAGCGCTCAAGTTCTACGCCCAATATGCCGACGTAGTCGTATTAGCACGCGAACTCAATATGGAGCAAGTCGCTACTATCTACCGCGACATCATCGAGCAAGACATTCGAGGACCAAAAGGCGAACTTATCCGCATCGAGATGTTCTGCCATGGCGCGTTGTGTATGGCTGTCAGTGGCAAATGCTACCTCAGTCTCAACAACTTAGGTGCCAGTGCCAATCGAGGAGCATGTATGCAAATCTGCCGTCGCGGGTATGTGGTGAAAGATAAAGAGAGCGACCTCGAACTCGAGGTGGACAACCAATATATCATGTCCCCGAAGGACTTAAAAACCATCCATTTCCTCAACAAAATGCTGGATGCAGGAGTTCGAGTCCTAAAGATTGAAGGACGGGCTCGAGGACCAGAATACGTGAAAACAGTGGTGGAATGTTACCGCGAAGCTGTAGAATTATGGAACGAATATGCCTATTCGCAACCAACAAACACCACCACACATACTGCCACCTCCACTCTCTCTTCCGCAAACATGCCAACTGAGATTGCCGACCTCTGGGCGCAAAAAATCACCGAATGGGACGAACGCTTAAGCCGTGTCTTCAATCGTGGCTTCTGGGATGGCTATTATCTCGGCCAACGCTTAGGAGAATGGACTCACACCTATGGCTCACGTGCCACACGCAAGAAGGTGTTTGCTGGCAAATGTACCAATTTCTTCAAAAATATCTCCGTGGCTGAATTCTATTTGGAAGCCACCAAAGAGATCCGCGAGGGCGACGAACTGCTCATAACTGGCGAAACAACTGGCGCATACGAAGTTGTAGCACACAATATCCACGACGCCAAAGGTCAGCCACGCACCGAGGTACAAAAAGGCGAATATTTTGCTATCAAAACCGACAAAATAGTCCGCCGTGGAGATCGAATCTTCTTGTTGAAAGTAGAAGAATAAAAAAAGCTTGGCATCTCGCCAAGCTTTTTTTTACACTACCACTCTCTTAGTCCTAATTCTCAGTTCTTTATTACTAATTCAAACTTCTTAATTCCTAATTCTTCATTAGAACGTTGCCCCCGTATTTTTCTCTTGGGCAGCAGTATTCACTTCATATTGGTCTTGCAGCCACAGCCATGTGGTATTACTTTCTTTGCCCAAGTAGCGCACTTTCGCTTTCACCACCTTCGTATCTGCAGGCACAGCAGTTATGTTGTTATACACACGCCACTCGCCATCATCAAGGCAGTATAGCAACTCTCCGCCTTCCATCACTTTATTCATTGCCAACAACACATGACTATCATCCAACTGCAATTGTGGATTATCCACCTTCACTTGCTTTACACCTGGTTGTTGAATATGGAAGTTCCTGCCAGAAGCAGCCAACTGAGGGATAAACACCTCATATACAAGGCGATTATACTCGCTCAAAGTCAAGGCACTGCGGTTGTTCCATGCACGCTCTACCAATCCGTAAATCTTAGGATAAATCTGCCATTCCACTTGGCTAAACGAGCGGATAACTTCGCCCCACAACTGCGCATTCATACCTATCACGTTAGGGTGAATCAGTGGCTCCCAATCAAACGAACGGTACTCATCCGTATAGCCACCCCAGTTCAGGCCTTTCTCCTCGTGGTGATTGCAGTACGCAAAGTCGAAGTACAAGCGGTTGGCATTCGCCAATACCACTGGATAACCTGCTTCTGCCATCTCCAACGGCTTAGTGTTGCTATTGAGCCAAGAATAGCAAATCGCTTTGCTCTCCGCAGGGCAGAAATGCGTGATTTCCTCCCAACCCATCGGCTGTAGATTATAGCGATTAAGGATAGCCAGCACTTCATCAATAAATGCCTGATGTTCCTCTTTGGTCAATGCTCCCTTGGGCACTTCATCACCACCGATATTGAAGATAGTGAGCGGATGTCCTGCCTCCTCATGCATCTTCACAATCTCCGTTACCACATGGTCAATAAACTCCACTGCATAGGGTTTAGTCACATCTATCACGTTATCGGTATAGTTTTGTGCCGACTTATACACGCGTGCATCAAATGCACTATCGGTTAGTAGGTCGCCCATCGCTTTCTTGCAAGCACGCATATGACCTGGCATATCTATTTCAGGTATCACACGAATATGACGTTCTTTCGCATACTTCAGCAACTCTATATATTTCTCGCGCGTGATATAGCCATTAGCAGTAGTAGGTGCATTAGGGTCCCAACCGCCACAATACATAGGCAATAGGCACTCACTCTCATCTATGGTGTAGCCACGCTTCGAACCAATATCCGTCAGTTGAGGCAATCCAGGAATCTCCAAACGCCATGCCTCATCATCCGACAAGTGAAAATGCAATACGTTCAGTTTATGATATGCCATCATGTCTAACACACGATAGATAGAATCCACAGGATAATAATTGCGCACCACATCCAACATGATACCACGATGGTGTAGATCGGGATAATCGGTTACTCTTCCGCAGGGCACTACCTCGCCCCATTGCTTCAATGTTTGTTTAGCATAATATGCACCCGCCTCATCGCTTGCTTCAATCGTAATGCGCTCTGGAGTGATTATCATCGTGTATCCTTCTGCCACCATGTTTGCATCGGTACGAACCACTATTTCTGCTTTCGCCACCTCACACACACCATCTGCATACTCCACTTTCTTTGGCTGTGGCAACAATGGCTCTACCTCCTTGCTTGTAGCCCGAAGGGCGTCCTGTTGCTTGCTCAGCATGCCTCCTGTAGGCGAAGCCGTCCCATTACCTAATATCCCTTCCACATAATCATACACATACGCTCCATCGGCATAGGGTGTCTTCTCCCATGTCACAATACCGCGTTTCATCTGCTCAGGACGGGTAAATGGTGCATACGTACAAGGAATACTGACAGGTTTTCCTTTTCTCATTTTTCCACCTTGTAAAAGAGTAGATGGGGTCTTTACCAAGAAGAATCCCTCTGGACGTGAAGTCTCACGGATAGCGTTTCCACGGAAGCGCAATTTGAACGTGCGACTGCTATCGGGAAGTAGAGTTTCGAAATCGTTTGTGGGCTCTATGCTATGATAACTCGCTTGCAGTTCCGTTTGCTTAATTTGTTCGCCTTCGGTGAAGATAGGATGTAGCGACATATAGTTGAAGTACAAAGTCCATCCTTCTTTAGTTATCGGTTTATCCGATTCATTGGTCATTGTCAGATACAACTCACAAATCCCTAGTTCTACATCATTTGCCCCCATCTCCCAATGCAACGACATCGGAGCTGTTTGGGTGCAACTTCCTAACCCAATTGTGCATAGAAAGATAATAATACATCCTACATTTTTCATGGTTTTTATGTCTTCATGTGAATAAATTTGTGCAAAGGTACACAATAATTTGCACATCTGCAAAAAAAACATTACCTTTGCCCTCGAATTACACCAAAAATCATTTGCATGAAAAAGATTATCACTCTTGTTGCTTTTCTCTGCGCTGCCTTTATCACCGTTCATGCGGAACGCGTTGTCGTAGGTGCAGAACAAACAAAGCAATATCTGCCTTTGCTCAAGGGCAAGCGTGTTGCACTATTGAGCAACCATACGGGCATTGTTATCCAAGGTAAAGATACCGTCCACACCCTCGACCTGCTACTCAAGCATGGTGTGAATGTTACCGCCATCTTCTCTCCCGAACATGGTTTTCGTGGTACGGCACGCGAGGGCGAACACGTAGCCAGCAGTGTGGACGAGAAAACGGGCATACCAATCCTCTCTCTTTACGATGGCAAGAGCCAACGACCATCCAAAGAGGCAATGCAGACCTTCGACATCCTCATTACTGACATCCAGGATGTGGGTTTGCGCTTTTACACCTATTATATCACCATGTTCCGCCTCATGGACGCTTGCGCGCATGAGGGCAAACAGTTTATGGTTTTTGACCGTCCAAACCCTAACGGCTACTACGTAGATGGACCTATATTGGATATGAAGCACAAGTCTGGCGTAGGTGCATTGCCGATTCCTGTAGTGCATGGTATGACGCTTGGCGAGTTGGCGTTGATGATCAATGGCGAAAATTGGCTCTACGATTCGCTCCAGGTGGACCTTACCGTCATCCCTTGCAAGAACTACACCCACCAGACGCTCTACCGTCTGCCTGTGGCTCCTTCACCCAACTTGCGCAATATGTTGGCTATCTACCTCTACCCATCAGTATGCTTGTTTGAGGCTACTCCAGTATCCTTGGGACGTGGAACTGATAAACCATTCCTCTGCTATGGCCACCCTAATTTCAATGCCCCTCGTACCGAGCCCAGCATCTATGGCCCTGCTATCACATTCCACCCCACCCAATCCACCCAGAAAGGGCGTATCTGCGATGGCGTGGACCTCAGTGGTATAGCCGAAGAAGAGGCACGCAAGGTGGGCTTCTCCTTGCGCTATCTCCTAGATGCGTACAACCATCTGCATATGGACAACTACTTCTTCCGCTCGTTCTTCGAACTGCTTGTGGGTCAAGATTATGTCCGCAAGATGATCAACCAGGGCAAGAGCGAAGAAGAGATTCGTGCACGCTGGCAAGACGATGTGGCTAACTTCAAAATCCAACGCCGCCCATACCTTCTATACGAAGAATAATCACTAAACACCAAACAGCAGCGGCTCTGCCGCGTTCAATAAACACTAAACACATGAATCCACTTACCATCCTTATTGTCATAGCATGCTATTTTGCACTGCTCTTCTTTATTTCATATCTCGCAGGTCGCAAGGCGGATAATGCGGGTTTCTTCTCGGGCAACCGTAGCAGCAATTGGCTGCTCGTAGCCATGTCCACTATCGGGGCTGCTATCTCGGGTGTCACTTTTGTCAGTGTACCAGGTATGGTAGCCACTTCGGGTTGGGCGTATATGCAAATGGTATTGGGCTTCACTGTCGGTCAAATCATCATTGCCTATGTGCTCATACCGTTGTATTATAAGTTCAATCTCACCTCTATCTATCAATACCTCCAACAGCGTTTTGGTATGTCCACCTACAAGTCGGGCGCATGGCTATTCTTTGTTAGTAAGATGCTCGGTGCCAGCGTGCGTTTGTTTGTAGTAGGTGAGGTGTTGCAACTTTTGGTGTTCGGTCCACTGGGAGTACCATTTTGGGTAAATGCCATCTTTACTGTGCTTATTGTTTATCTCTGCACGTTCAAAGGTGGCGTTAAGTCGCTTATCTGGACCGACCTACTCAAGACCTGTTGCCTTATCCTCTCTGTGGCACTCTGTATCTATTTCGTGCTGCGCGCAGGAGTGAATATTGACGGTTGGACGTCTAACGATATGACCCGTACTTTCTTCTTCGACAACCCTAAAGAGGGCACCTATTTCTGGAAACAATTCCTCGCAGGTGTCTTCCTTGTGATTGCTACTACGGGCCTTGACCAAGACCTTATGCAGCGTACCCTGTCATGCAAGAACCCTCGCGAAAGCCAAAAGAACCTTATTGTGGGTGCACTCATGCAGATTGTGGTGATTGGCTTGTTCCTATTCTTGGGCTTCTTGCTCTATTCATATGCCAACCAAACAGGTGTAGCATTGGTGAATGCTGATGGAGCACCATTGAAGGGTGACGATGTCTTCCCATTCTTGGCAACAGGCAACTATTTCCCTGTGATTGTAGGTATATTGTTTATCATCGGTTTCATCGCTGCGGCATATTCGGCAGCAGGTAGCGCATTGACTGCTCTTACCACTTCTTTCACAGTGGATATCTTGAATAAAGAGAAAGATACTAATCTCACCAAAGTTCGTACCATAGTACACATTGGTATGGCGATTTTGATGGCAGTATGTATCTATGTGATCCATATTTTGAACAATGACTCGGTGATTCAAACAGTATACAAGGTAGCCAGCTACACCTATGGTCCACTCTTGGGAATGTTCTGCTTTGGTATCTTCACCAAGCGTCAGGTACGCGACCGTTGGATTCCGTTTGTAGTCATTCTTGCGCCAGTCATCACATGGGTGATTGATGTGAATTCGGCAGCATGGTTCCATGGCTACGTCTTCTCCCACGAGCGCTTGATTCTCAACGCCCTACTCACTTTCGTGGGTATGCTTTGCTTGATTAAAAAAACTGATTTAGTTAAAAAATAATAATACAAGGATATTCCCGTTAGGAAACCGTCCCTATAGGGGCGGTTTTCGTTACTATCCACACATACTACCTACCTATTTTGCCTTTACATACTGACATTTTGAAAAATACCCACAAATGGGGATTGCACGTTTGAAAAAAAAGCAGTAATTTTGCAGCGTGATTTAAAATGCGGGAAAAGTGGTTCTTTCTAACACAACGGAATATATCGAAAACGGCATTCAAATCCAAGAGGTGGATGCTCGAGAAATCGAAACGCAACTGGTGCGTACCGCAGCGCTGATGGATAGACATCAGCCCTTCGTTGTGCTATTGACCCATTACAACGACCTCGTACAAACCGACCACAACCTCAACTACCAATTGCTCAGCAAGTTGCTGGGTGTGCGCATTGGACTGATTGAGGACAAATTAGACATCCTCGCCGAGGAGGATACTTTCCGACATGTGCACGTCACCTATGGTAAGGACGTCGAAGAAGCCATCACCAAGGTTATTGACGTGATTGTCACCCTACCTAACGTACGCGAGAAATACTCCAAACGATATATGGCAGTCCGCTTGCTGGAGCGTCCCGACGAGATGTTGGCACTATTGCCACACAGCGACGAACTAATTCGTGTAGCGGCCGAGCAACGAGCACGCTTGCTTTACGAGTATGGTTTGCCTGCCAAAGAAGTGATAGCAAAGGCACGCCGCGGTTTCGTACACGGCGCATTGGAAGAAACTCTCACACACGCCAAAAATGATACAGGGCACTCCATAGCCGATAAAATAGATAATATTCTTACCAACAAATGGTTGGGATTACCCGTACTGATGCTCGTGCTATATGTGGTATTCGAATGTACTTTCACTTTGGGTTCTTATCCACAAGAATGGATTTCCATGGGCATCAATATTCTGGCAGAATGGTTGCGCGAACTGATGCCTATCGCATGGTGGAGCAGCTTGCTCATAGATGGAGTGGTGATGGGTATAGGTGCGGTATTGGCGTTTCTGCCTAATATCATCATCATGTTCTTCTTCCTCAGTCTAATGGAAGACTCGGGCTATATGGCACGCGCCGCCTATATGATGGATAAGATTATGCACCGTATCGGTTTGCACGGCAGTTCGTTCATTCCTATGCTCATGGGATTTGGTTGCAACGTGCCTGCTATCATGGCTGCTCGCGATATTACCAACAAGAAAGACCGCGCCATTACCATGATGATGGTACCATTCATGAGTTGCTCTGCACGTTTACCTGTATACATGTTGTTCGTTGGAGCATTCTTTGCAGAGCAGAAAGCCCTTGTGATGCTCTCCTTATATATAATAGGTGTACTGCTGAGCATTGGATTTGCATGGGTGATGCAGCATATGCCTGCTTTCCGCCAACCCAAGCACGACTACGTTAGCGAGCTTCCACCGTATCGTCGCCCTACATTACGCAATACGGGATTACATATTTGGGAGCGCGTTGCGGACTATCTGCAGAAGATACCTGCGGTTATCATTTGGGCAAGCATTATCATTTGGGCGCTGACCTACTTCCCCACAGGCAACATGGATAATATGGAGGAAAGTTATTTGGCTACCATCGGGCATTGGATGGAGCCAGTAATGCGTCCTTTAGGATTCGATTGGAAGATGTCAGTATGCTTGCTCACTGGCTTACCTGCTAAAGAGGCCATCGTGTCCACCATGGGCATTCTCTACCCCGCAGAAACAGCCCTATCGGCTTTCACTCCCGTAACGGCATATGCCTTCATGGTATTCGTATTGCTCTATTTCCCTTGCGTAGCCACCATCACCACATTGCGCCGCGAGATTGGTGCTAAATGGGCATGGTATAGCGTGGCGCAATCGCTCGTATTAGCGTGGCTACTGAGTTTTCTAATATACCAAATCGGTAGTTTTGTTTGATGATGAAGATGAAAAAAATTATATTTGCCATATTTTTGGCTGCAATGCCTTGCATGTGGGCTAATGCCCACGCATGGGGCACAGTGTTGGATGATAAGGGCTATCCACTTGTAGGAGCCAACGTATATTGGGCGGGCACCACGGTTGGTGTGGCCACCGACCTTGACGGACGATTCCAGCTTGAACCTGTCAAAAGCACCAACCTGCTCGTCACCAGTTTCATGGGATTTCACAATGATACCACCGAAGTTACCGAACATAGCGAACTGACTATCGTACTAGTCAGCGACCTCGTATTAGAAGAGGTGAATATCGTAGAGCGCAAGATGGCCGTTCTCCGTTCGCGTGTATCGCCACTCAGCGTGGAAACACTCACTGGAGAAGCCCTCTGCATGGCAGCATGCTGCAACCTATCAGAGAGCTTCGAAACTAGTGCTTCGGTGGATGTAGCATACTCTGATGCAGCCACAGGTGCAAAGCAGATTCGTCTCTTAGGACTCAGTGGCACTTATGTGCAGATGCTTACCGAGAACACCCCTAACATACGCGGATTAGCACAAGCATTTGGTATGGAATATATCCCTGGTCCATGGATGGAAGCCATACAAGTCAGCAAAGGTACTTCTTCCGTACTCAATGGCTACGAGGCTATCGCAGGACAAATCAATGTGGAATACCTCAAACCACAAACTCAAGACCCTATCTCGCTCAATGCAATGATTAGCACCGAAACGCATGCCGAAGTAAATGCTACTGGCGGTTGGAATATTAACGACAAAGTCTCTACAGGCATACTCTTCCACGCACAAAACATGTCGCTCGAACTTGACCATAATCACGATGGTTTCCTCGATATGCCTAAAAACACTAACGTAAACTTACTCAATCGTTGGTATATAAAGACAGGCTATTATACGGGGCAGTTCCTCGTGCGAGGACTGTATGACCGTCGCCAAGGCGGACAAACCCAAGAGGCTATTACCTCATCGCCTCTCGTATCTACATCACCTTATCACATTGACCTCAACACGTGGCGTGTGGACGGATTTGTGAAAAATGGCTATGTGTTTGATGCGGACTTGGGTACATCTATTGGTATTATCGCTGCGGCTTCGTATCATAACCAACAGAACACCTACGGCCCTCGCCAATGGAATGCCTCTCAAACCAATGCTTACCTCAATGCTATCTTCCAAACCATGTTCGATGATTCTGCCACCGACATGTGGGATGACCACGAGCATAAACTCTCCGCGGGATTAAGCGTAAACTACGATCGATATAATGAGTATTTATCTTTCGGAACAAACACTCCTTCCCCTAACTTTATCTATGGGGAAGTTACTTCGGGCATATTCGCCGAATATACTTATACCTATCAAGATAAAGTAACGCTATTGGCAGGTGTTCGCGAGGACTATTCTTCGCAATATGGCTTCTTTACCACTCCTCGTATGAATCTGCGCTATGCACCTTTCGAGTGGTGGACGTTGCGTGGTTCGGTTGGTTTGGGCTATCGTTCGCCTAATGCGATTGCGGACAATGCGGCCTATTTGGCCAGCAACCGTGTGTATCAACTCTATGCCCCCTTACACAACGCTACACCATTCAACACCACCATACACAACGTCACACTCGCACAAGAACGCTCGATAAATACGGGCATTTCTACTGTTTTCTATATCCCTATTGGTAAACGTGAATTGCAACTATCGGGCGAATATTACTATACCAATTTCTTGGATGGTGTGATAGCCGATATAGACAGCGATTTGCACCACGTCTATCTCTACAATCTGAGCGATGTAGAAGGAGCTAAGTATTTCTCGCATAACTGGCAAGTGGAAGCCAACATGGAGATTCTGCGTGGCTGGACTATGACGGCAGCGTTCCGCTATACAGATGTGAAACAAACATCGTTCAATACCTCAGCCAATGCGTGGCAACTCCGCGACAAACCATTGCAAAATAAATTCAAAGGTATCATCACAACCAGTTACCAGACACCGCTCAAGACCTGGCAGTTTGACTTGACAGCTCAGTTCAATGGCGAGGGGCGTATGCCCGATGGTTTTGTTGTGCCAACGGGTAGCCAACAATATACTGTGCATAATGGACAAATTTACCACAAATGGTACCCACAACTCTTGGGACAAGTGACCAAGTTCTTCCGCACATGGTCTATCTACCTGGGTGCAGAGAATATGACCAACTTCACGCAGGATAATCCGATTGTAGGCGAGAGGTTGTCGGTAGGCGATAAGGCGATGAGGCATGGAGGAACAAGTGCAGGCTTTGTCAATCCATACTCCAGCAACTACGATGCATCGATGATTTGGGCACCTATCCATGGTTGGAAACTCTACCTCGGATTCCGCTGGGCACTCGAACAAGAAGAATAAGGTTAGCAGTTGAGAGGACGTTGCCTTATGGCTATAGTTAAGCATTTAAAGTTTAAAAGCAATAATATGAAACGATTAATTATTTTTTTGATGGCAATATTGCCAATGGCTTTTGTGCTGAGTACCGTACAAGCCAAACCTAACAAACAGAAAGTAGTGTTGTATGTATATCTTCACTGTCAAGACTGCTGCGACAAGATTATGAAGAATATTCCTTTTGACAAAGATCTCAACCGAGGTGTCAAGGATATTGTTTTTGATATGGAGGAGCAAACGGTAACTGTTACCTACGATGCCAACAAAACCGATGTGCCTGCTCTGCAAAAAGCATTTGCCAAGATTGGCAAACCTGCTACCACTCAAAAACCAGAGCATACCCATCATGAGGGGCATCAAAACGAGCACCACGGACATCAACATTAAAAAAAGAGGCGTTTGCCTCTTTTTTTATCACCTTATCATTGTACCACCATGTGGTATGTCGCGCCTAACAGGAGCGGATAGTTGGAATCAATATGTCCAGATGGATAGTCAAATAGCACAGGGAAATCGTATGGTTCTACTACCTGGCGAATAGACTCCATTAACGTGCATCCCATCTTTGGATCATCCTTACAATCAGTAAATTCACCTACTATCAATCCTGCTATCTTATCAAACACTCCGCTTAAGCGCAGATTGTGCAACATTCGGTCTATATGGTAGTGATTCTCACAAATATCTTCGATAAACAAGATAGGAGCTTCTGCGCATTGTTCTATCACTTGATTCAAACCATAAGGCGTACCCTGTAAACCATACAACACACTCAAGTTACCGCCTATTAGCGTACCCTTGACTTCACCAGCGCGGTTGAGCGGTGACATAGCGATGGATTTTACTGCAAATCGACTATTCAATGTAGAGCGGTGCGGAGAGGGGTGATAAGTCTTTGGCAATAGATGCGATGTCAGCGATAATAGCGATGGCAACTGTTCCTCCAGCAAGAAGGTGCGCTCTGCCACCAATGCTACATCATCATCAGGTAGCAAGGATAAATCCTTGCACATATTGGCGTGCAACGATGCCACTCCATGCAGGTTGATCAAACTGTGCAGGGCCGTGATATCCGAAAAACCTACTACCAACGGCCATTGCTCTTTGGGACGTTGCGGTAATACGATTCTGTCGATAATTCGTTGTAATCCATATCCTCCGCGACTACAAAGGATAATATCTACCGTCGCATCAGCCAACGCCTCATTCAGGTCCGCTGCGCGGGCCTCATCGCTGGCTGCAAAGCGACCATTATTGCCGTATGCATGTGTACCTACCGACACCAGAAAACCCCACTGTTCCAAACGAACCTTGGCACGGTCTATCCATTGCGCATCGATCGCACTGGCGGGAGATATGATACGAATATGCTTCATTCGGCTGCAAAATTACTATTTTTTTTTCATATATCAAAAAAAAAGCGTACCTTTGTGCCCAATTATGAATAGATTCTACTTCACCATACTACTTTTGTTATGCTCTGCGTGTGTTTTCTCACAAACACATGCATCGGCAGACGCGCTCTTCCAAGCGGGCGACTATACCGCAGCGCAAGAGCAATACGCGCAGCTTATCAAGCGCTACCCTAACCACGCATTATACACCTATCGATATGCGCGATGCGCGCAAGAGTTGGGCGACCTGAATACTGCCCTCAAATACTTCGAATTATCGGGTGATAGATACGACCTCAAGTTTTTCAACGTAGCAGAAATCCACCTGCAACTCTGGCATCCTGACCAAGCCATTGCGGCCTATGAGGCGTATCTCGCACGACCAAACGTGACCGACGAACGAAAAGAATACGTCCACACTCAACTACAACACGCACAAAAACTGCAGCGCTACATGCGCCGTGTCGAACGCTTGCAGGTCGTCGATACCGTCTTGGTTCCTATCGACAGCTTGCTCTATGCGCTCCCATTGTCTAACCAAGCAGGACACCTAGCTTACGACTCCTTAGGACATATCACATATACCAACCAACGAGGTGATTATCAGCTTTCTATCGACTCTTCTTGCCACATCGTTGCCAGCCACCGACTGCTTGACCAATGGGCACCTTCTACACCTCTGCCCGAGGATATCAACTTCACCTCTAAGCAGTCCAATCCATACATGCTCAGCGATGGTGTGACCCTCTATTTCGCGGCATGCGATAGCAACGGCCTTGGCCAATATGACCTCTATATCACGCGCTACAATACGGCCACCGACACCTATACAACCCCCGAGAACCTTGGCCTGCCTTACAACTCGCCCGCCAATGAATACTTCCTCGTCATCGACGAGGAGCAAAACATCGGCTACCTAGCCACCGACCGCCACGCGCAACCTGGCTACGCACATATCTACTCTTTCATACCCAATCAGCAGAAGCAATATTGGCGTAACATCTCGCCCGATTCCCTCGCACAGTATGCCCAACTCAAGCGCTTTGCTCAACCAACTGCTGTTCAACAAGACACTATTACTCAAGAGCTTACCATATCCATACCCAACTCTACCCCCGTGCAGGATATAGCTCCTCAAGCACAAATTTTCTTTGTCGTCAACGACTCTGTAATCTATACCCATCTCGATCATTTCCAGCATCCTGATGCACGCACCAAGTACCACGAGTGGCAAGAGCGCCAAGCATCATTGCTTGCCGACCAACACAAACTGGAGCAACTCCGCATGCAATATGCCCTCGCAGACGAAGCAACAAAAAAAGAATTGACTCCAGCCATTCTGCAATTGGAGAATAACCAGAGTCAATCCATCGAATATTGCCAACATCTCCTACAGGAGATTCGAGCAATAGAGAGTCTTAGAGCACGTTGATCTCTTTCAAGATAGCGGTAGTCTTTGCTACTGCCTCTTCGCTAGCTGCAAACAAAGCTTTCTCTGCCTCGTTCAACTCGATTTCAACGATCTTCTCGATACCATTCTTACCGATGATACATGGCACACCAATAGTGATGTCGTTGTAGCCATACTCACCCTCGAGGTAAGCTGAGCAAGGGATCATCTTCTTTTGGTCGTTGATCACGCTATCTGCTACGGCTGCAGCTGCAGCACCTGGAGCCATCCATGCGCTAGTACCGAGCAAACCAGTCAAAGTAGCACCACCTACCATCGTAGCTTTTGCCACCTCTTCCAACTCCTCTGCGCTCAACATTGAACTTACTGGCATACCTTTGTATGTAGCATAGCGAGTCATAGGAATCATAGTAGTATCGCCGTGACCGCCGATTACGAAACCTTCTACCTCGTTAGCGTTGCAACCCAACTTTTGGCTCAAGAAATATTTGAAGCGGCTGCTATCCAATGCACCACCCATACCAATCACGCGGTTGCGTGGCAAACCGAGTGCCTTGTAGGTCAGATAAGCCATAGTATCCATAGGGTTAGATACTACTACGAGAATTGCGTTTGGAGAGTAAGTAAGGATTTGGTTAGCAACGCTTTTCACGATACCTGCGTTCACACCAATCAACTCCTCACGAGTCATACCTGGTTTACGTGGAAGACCTGATGTGATTACCACTACATCACTACCTGCGGTTGCGCTATAGTCGTTGGTTACACCTTTTACTACGGTGTCAAAGCCCAACAATTGAGCGGTTTGCATGATGTCCATTGCCTTGCCTTCTGCAACGCCTTCTTTGATGTCGATCAATACGACTTCGCTGGCAACTTTCTTTACTGCCAACACATTTGCGCATGTAGCACCTACGTTACCTGCGCCCACTACGGTTACTTTTGACATAAAAATTAGTATTTAAAGTTATACAATTATTCCAATTTAGGTCGCAAAGGTACTGCTTTTTTTGCATATATGCAAGAAAAATCCACGATTTAGCAAAAATTGTTAGTTGATTCTGCATAATACTACCCTATCATTTGCCATAAAAAACACCTACCCGTACAAAACTTTTTAATTCTTATCTTGTGTATGTGCAAAAATTGTAGTACCTTTGTGCGATTTTTAATCCTATTCATTTATTGTATATGACATTTTCTGCACAACAAATAGCCGCACTTCTTGGCGGTAAGATCACAGGCGATGCCAATCGCCAAGTTTGGGACGTCGGTTCTATCGAAAGTGCCAAAGAGGGACAACTCACTTTCCTCTGCGATGCCAAGTACCTCCCTCACCTGCCACAAACGGGTGCCAGTGTAGTACTGATGACCGATTCCATCACTTTTGATGGCGAAACGAATGCCACTCTTATACGCGTGGAGAATGCCCGTGCTGCAATGGGCCAACTGCTTGCTCTCGTAGCGAAAGCCATGAATCCTGCCAAACAAGGGGTAGAGCAACCATCTTTCATCAGCGAAGGCGTTACTGTGCCCGAAGATGCCTATATCGGCGCATTTGCGTATATCGGAAAGAATGTGCAACTGGGCAAGGGTGTGCAAATCTACCCGCACACCTACATAGGTGATAATGTGCGCATTGGCGACAATACTATTCTTTATTCGGGTGTGAAAGTCTATTACAACTGCGTTGTGGGCAACGATTGTATCTTGCACGCAGGTGTAGTTATCGGCAGCGATGGCTTCGGCTTCGAACCTGATGCCAAGGGTGTGAATCAGAAACTCCCACAGATTGGCAATGTCATCATCGAAGACGATGTCGAGATTGGTGCCAACACTACCGTCGATCGCGCTATGATGGGCTCTACTATTGTCCGCCGCAATGCTAAGATAGACAACCTTGTGCAAGTGGCACACAATGTGGAAGTGGGCGAAAGCACTTTCCTCTGCGCACAAGTAGGCATTGCTGGTTCATCAAAGATTGGTGGTCATTGTATCCTTGCAGGACAAGTAGGCGTTGCAGGGCATCTTGAAATCGCAGATAACTGCATTTTTGGTGCACAATCTGGTATTCCAAGCCATGTCCGCAAGGCGGGTATGTACCAAGGATCACCTATCATCGATGCCATGAACTGGCGCCGCAGCATTGTTGGCTTCAAGAATCTCCCCGACATCATGAAACGCCTCCAAGAACTGGAAAAGAAGGGCAACTAATAACGTCAGTCATTGCAGTTACATCTAAACAACCCATCATATGAAAAGCATCCACCGTTCTCTCCTCTGCATATACATGCTCCTTATCATAGCTATGCCATCCGTGGCTCAATCTGCTCGATTAGATAGTTTGCAACGCGTCGAAAAAGAACTCAAAGACCAGGTACAACTTCTCCAACTGCAGTATGACAGTCTCTATCGTATCATTGCTCAATGCAAGACGGATTCACAGCGGTTGGTGCAGTATAAAGTGATGGAGAAATTCGACAAACAGACGAACAGACTCAGCAATCGAATCAACCAAATCAACGACGAGATCCTCAACGAGCAGGCTCGCTTAGAGCAAGAGGAACGTGATGCCTACCTTACTCAAAAGCAAGCTGAAATACAAGCTATGAGCCCCGTACCGCTCAAGGGCGAGATTAATGGTCATCCCTGGGTGGATCTTGGTTTGCCTTCGGGTACCAAATGGGCTACATACAATGTCGGCACCACGAATATCCATGGTGTGGGCACACGCATCGCTTGGGGCGAGACAGCTACCAAAAAACTCTTCTCGCCCGACACCTACATGCACAACGAAATCGAGTTGCCATCTTATGCTGGCAATGCTGAATATGACTTAGCCACCGCACAATGGGGCGAGCAGTGGCACACTCCCACCCTACAGCAATGGCAGGAGCTCATCGAACATTGCCAATGGCAGTATGTGATGATCAATGGCATCCATGGTGTGCTTTTCACCAGCCGCAAGACCTATAATACCATCTTCTTGCCTAGTACGGGCTATACAGATGATGAGACCTACAAACTCAAACACACCACATATAATCTGGCGTATTGGAGTTCTACGGGTATTTCTCATAATGGTGCCCATTCATATATTGCCAACTACGAGCAGGGCTATATGACTACCACCAATCGTTATGTGGCACATTGTGTGCGCGCTGTGTGTAGCACGTCTAATGCAGGCACTACCACTATGCAAGATGCTTCTGCCACCATGCAGGATACTCTGTCAATGAATCAAGATACTAATGCGACGGCCCAACAAACTGCTATCACTGTTCAGGATACCACATCCACAGTCCATCAGACCACCCAAGCACACAAGAACAACGCCAAGACTATCCAAGAGACTGCCAAAGCCGTTAAAAAGACCGCAAAGACGGTTAAAAAGACTGCTGCAACAATCAAGACATTGCACAACATATTCAGGCGATAACCACCCCCGTATCCTCTGCACACACATCTTTCCTCGTTACTAGTCCAGCTCTCGACGATTGGTAGGGTCCCCAAAAAACATCGCGGACCTTTAGGGTGCTTTTCCTACCAAGTGAATGTTCTTCCATTGCCTCGTATCTCATTCAAGTACTTTTCCGAAAAAAGTACTTTTCTTAAGAATCCTTTCCCCTGTACCTTCGCTGTCTTTATGCTGTAAAAGACCAAGGACGAACCAAGGACGAACCAAGGAACTCCGAATCAACTCCCAACTACTAAAAAGTGCTTTTTGTTAAGAATACAATACTACAAGAAGAAAATAAACGTCAATGGTTGCATATATCAGAAAAAAGCAGTACCTTTGCAGCGAAATTCATACTATATTGGTATAGTATGCGCAAAATAAAACTAAAAAGATGAAACAACATACACTGAAAGCACCTTTCTCCTTCGAAGGAAAAGGATTACATACTGGACTATTTATCCACGCTAACTTCCTTCCTGCAGAGGAGAATACGGGCGTGCGCATTTGTCGTACTGACCTCGATGGGCGTCCTACCTACGAAGCTATTGCTGACTATGTCACTGCCACCGAACGCGGTACTGTACTTGAGCGTGGCGCATGGAAAGTGTCCACCGTAGAGCACGCACTATCTGCCCTCTATGCTATGGGCGTGGACAACTGCCTCATTGAGGTGGATGCACCTGAGATGCCAATCCTCGACGGTAGCGCGAAATATTATATCCAATCCATCGAAAAAGTGGGCTTGCAAGAGCAAGAAGCAGAGCAAAAAGTATTCGTTGTCACCGAGCCCATCGAGTACATCTCCGAGCGAGGCAACAAGATGGTGATTCAGCCATGCGACCACTACGAGGCTGAGGTAACAATCGCTTATGATAAAAGCGGTATCTTGCGCGAACAGAGTGCAGAGATATACGACCTCGCTGATTACAAACGCGAACTATCCGCAGCACGCACGTTCTGCTTTGTACGCGAGATCGAACCATTGCTACGCATGGGACTCATCAAAGGTGGTGACCTACAGAATGCCCTCGTCATCTATGAGACACCAATGTCGCAAGAGGGATTAGACTACATGACCGATAAACTGGGGCAGCCACACCTTGATGCCAACAAGTTGGGCTATCTCAGTCCGCTCAACTATCCCAATGAGCCAGCACGCCACAAGTTGCTGGACCTCATTGGCGACATGTCGCTGCTCGGCTGCCGTATTCAAGGCAAGATTGCTGCCTTGCGCCCTGGACATACGTTCAATACCCAATGCGCAAAACGCTTGCGCAACAAAGTTGCAGCGGAAAACAGCAAAAATAAATGAATAATAACAAGGATTGGGGAAAATAAGTTTTCAGTTTTCACCTTTCCGTTTTAACTTTAAAAGATATGAACTACATTCATCCTGAAGCAAAACTTCACCCATCTGTAACGGTTGGACATTTCTCTTGTATCCACGAGGATGTAGAGATTGGCGAAGGCACCGTCATTGACAACAATGTCACCATCTACAGCGGTACACGTATTGGTAAAAACTGCCATATCTATTCGGGCGCAGTTATCGGTGGCGACCCACAAGACCTCAAGTATAAAGGCGAAAAGACATATGCTATCATCGGCGATAACACCACTATCCGTGAGTTCGCCACTATCCACCGTGGCACAGCCTCTAAAGGCAAAACCGTTGTAGGCAACCACTGCCTTATCATGGCATATTGCCATGTGGCGCACGACTGCCTCTTGCACGACCATATCATCATGTCCAATGCTACCCAACTCGCAGGCGAGGTGGTGGTAGAGGATTGGGCTATTATCGGTGGCGGTAGTCTAGTGCACCAGTTCTCACATATCGGTGCACATGTGATGATTCAGGGTGGCTCAAAAATTAATAAGGATGTGCCTCCATACATCATTGCTGCTCGCGAACCAATCTCTTATTGCGGTATCAACTCCGTTGGATTGAACCGCCGTGCGTTCACCCAAGAGCAGATCACTGCCATCCAAAACACCTATCGCATCCTATACCTCTCTGGCTTGAACGTCAGCCAAGCAGTAGAGCAGATTGAGAATACTTTACCACAAAGCCCAGAACGCGACCTCATCCTCGACTTCGTCAAAGGCTCGCCACGAGGCATCGTCCGCGGATACAACTAAACAATACTACACAACGCTAAACAATACTACACTATACGTTTATGGAAATGGAAGAAAGAAGCCTCAATTTTATTGAGCAGATTGTAGAAAAAGATTTACAAGAAGGTAAGAACGACGGACGCATTCAGACACGTTTTCCGCCTGAGCCAAATGGTTACCTGCATATCGGTCACGTCAAGGCCATCTGCATGGACTTTGGTATCGCCGAGAAATACAACGGTGTCTGCAACCTTCGTTTTGATGACACCAACCCCGTCAAAGAGGATGTGGAATATGTGGACTCTATCCAGCAAGACATCGCTTGGTTGGGATTCAAGTGGGGCAATATCTACTACGCTTCTGACTATTTCCAACAACTCTATGACCTCGCTATCGAGTTTATCAAACAGGGCAAAGCCTATGTAGATGAGCAGACGGCTGAGCAGATTGCTGAGCAGAAAGGTACACCTACCGAACCCGGTGTTGCATCGCCATACCGCGATCGTCCTATTGATGAGAACCTTCGCCTCTTCCAAGCCATGCAAAATGGCGAAATTGAAGACGGTAAGATGGTGCTCCGTGCGAAGATAGATATGGCTAATCCCAACATGCACTTCCGCGACCCAATCATGTACCGTATTATCACCACACACCCTCACCATCGCACAGGTCGCCGTTGGAATGTGTATCCTATGTACGACTTTGCGCACGGCCAGTCTGACTATTTCGAGGGCGTGACTCACTCCATTTGTACGCTGGAGTTTGTGGTACACCGTCCACTCTACGACTACTATATCGACCAATTCATCACAGGCGACTACCGCCCACGCCAATATGAGTTCAACCGACTGAACATCACCTATACCGTAATGTCCAAGCGCAAGATGCTCCAACTCGTGAAGGAGGGATTGGTAAGCGGTTGGGACGACCCACGTATGCCTACCGTATGCGGACTCCGCCGTCGTGGTTATACTCCAGAAGCCATCCGCGCTTTCATCGATAAGATTGGTTACACCAAAGTGGAGGGTATGATTGATCTCGGCTTGCTCGAACATACCGTGCGTGAGACACTCAAAGAAACTGCTCCACGCGTATGTGCTATCTTCGATCCTGTGAAGTTGGTAATTACCAACTATGAGGGCGAAGGCGAGACCATTGTAGCAGAGAATATCGATGGACACCCAGAATTGGGTACCCGTGAGATGAAGTTTGCTAAGGAGCTCTACATCGAGCGTGGCGACTTCCAAGAGGAAGGCGATAAGAAGTTCTTCCGCCTCAGCCCTGGTGGCAGAGAGGTACGCCTCAAAGCGGCTTACATCATCCAAGCTACCGGCTGCGAGAAGGATGCAGAGGGCAATATCACTACTGTTTATGCAACCTACGACCCAGACTCTAAGTCGGGTACTGAGGGCGGCAACCGCAAAACCAAATCTACTATCAACTGGGTAGAATGCAACTCTTGTATTGATGCCGAGGTTCGCCTCTACGACCGCCTCTTTGCTTGCGAGAACCCATCGGCTGAGGAAGGCGACTTCCGCGACTTGCTCAACCCTGATAGTTTGAAGGTGACTACCTGCAAGATTGAGGGTGCAATGAAAGCCGAGATGCATGCACCAGAGGTAGTGAACGGTATTGCTAAGTGCAACAACTACCAGTTCCTCAAGCATGGCTATTTCGTAGTGGACCCAGACACCACCGCTGAGAAACTGGTCTTCAACCGCACCGCTTCGCTGAAAGATAACTGGCAGAAGTAATGCAAATCCGCACGCAAAACGGCAAACAATATGTTCTCTGTGCGTGGAGGCAGCGATATGTCCGCCTCACGCCAGAGGAACTGGTGCGCCAAACCACCTTACAACTCCTCGTAGATGAGTTCGGTTATCCGCACAACCTTATTGCCGTAGAAGTGCCCATAGAGGTGGCAGGCGTACAGAAGCGTTGCGATGCCATTGTTTATAACCGACAGATGCAACCGCTCATGCTCATAGAGTTCAAAGCACCATCCGTACACCTCACTCAAGAGGTCTTTGACCAAGCCGCCATCTACAACCGTACCCTGCATGTGCCCCTGCTCATGCTCTGCAACGGACGCGAAAGCATCGTAGCAAAAGTACTAGAAAACCAATATCAATTCTTACCCGCCATACCCCAATACAAAGATCTATAGTCGCACCTTTCACTTTTCACCTTTCACTTTTCACCTTTCAGTTTTCACTTTTCACCTCCTATGGAATCCATCATCTCTCTCAACGAAGCACTCGACACCGCCACTTTCTATGGCGTGAACAATATCAATATCCTTTGCCTCAAGAACCAGCATCCCGATGTACGCATCGTGGCGCGTGGCTATCAGGTGAAGATTATCGGTGCGCAAGCCGCTATCGCGCGCTTCGAGCAGAATCTGCGCAAGTGTGAGGCGTTCTGCATCAAGAACAACACCCTCAACGAGGAGCAGATCCTCCAGCTCCTTCATGGAGAAGAGCCTACGGAATTCCTTCAAGACAACCTTATCCTACACGGC
>JAFTHS010000044.1 GCA_017457295.1 Paludibacteraceae bacterium
AACATCGCCTTGAGTATCTTGCAATTTCTTGAGCAAGAAGTATGTAAACATACCATGTTTCTCTTCGTTGTTTGGGTATGCTGTTTCATCGCTTTGTGCAGCGGAGAATACTACCATATTGCCTTGAGGCATACCGCTACGGGCTTTGATAGCTACACCACGCGCGGAAGCCAACATACCTTCCTCACGCTTGCTACCTGAGAAACATGCATCCATGAATACTGTTACATTCTCCGCAGGCATTTTGCCCAATACAGCGTATAGGTCGTCCAACTTATATCCCGTACTTACATCTGTTCCTATGCCATCTACAGGAAGTAAGTATGCGGTGCGACTACTCTCATCGGGTATTCCGTGACCAGCATAATAGAAGATAATATGTGGATCAGTAAACACTTCAGCAAGTGTTTGCAACCAGTTTATTTGGGCTTTGATTTGATTACCAGTGGCATTAGGTATATATTTGATTTGTTTTTCAGGAATACCCAATGTCTTGAGGCAGTATTCGCGGAAGATCTTTCCATCATTCAATGCGTATGGTACAGGAGCTACTGATTGATAGTTCTCGTTGGCAATAATAACAGCAAATGTATTGCTATTTTTTGTATTTGTTTCAGGGATATTCTCATCCACAACGGATACTAATGATGCACGCTTAATTTCTACATCTTGGTCATGGCGTTGTACGTTTATTGCAATACTACTGCCAATATGTTGTCCAAACTCTAATGGGATATTTGCATCTTCTGCATATTTGCCTTGTTTCTCCGAGAGAGCAATTTGAATATCCATCTTCTCTGCTGCCTCTTGATTGGCAATAAGCTCGTATTCTAACAGACGACTTTCGCCAGCTTTGAGTGAAGCAATTGTCACATACTCACTTTCTCCGCCAATGCGGTTTACATTGTCTGGGATAACAATGCCTACTTTTACATTTTGCGCCTCTCCTTGATCAGTATTCTGCACAATCACTTGCAAATTAAATGGTTTTCGGCGCTCTAATGTACCCGAAGCAGCACCTACAACTTTATAACTTGCTACATTAACAAATGGTGTTTTTAGTTTGTGCGTACCAATGGTAGATGTGATATGCTCAGTGCTAAATCCGTTTGGTTCATCCACATAGATATCCAACGTTATTTCACCAGTTTGTGTATCTGTATTAGCATCAATAGGTATTTCTATAGTATGCTTCTCGCCTCTTAGTAGTTTAGGTAAAGGAACATCTTGTATATGAATACCTTGTGTTGTACCCGTTGCTTGTACACGTGCCACACAACCGTAACCGTCTCCGCGTCCTGAGTTGATAATCGTGAAACGAATGGAACAATGTTCATTAGCATCTACAACATTGTTGTTATCTGCATCAATAAACCGCACCGACCCTGGTACAACATTCAACATAGGAGGTAACACTTCTCTCTCTATGTAAAAATCCATAGGTTGGCTAATATTGGATTGAGCAAGGAGCATTGTAGTACATAATATACTACATAACATTAAAATTAGTTTATTCATTGAAATCTTGATTTTTATTTTTTACTAACTTTATTGAATCACACGGAGTGGGAATCTCTCCTCTTCTTATTTCGTTTATATAGTGAATAATAGCCCATAACAATAGAGTTGATAGTAAAAAGATTATTACAATTTCTCCGTGTACTTTATACTTCCATGAAGATTGCATAACCATTGAGTTATATATCAAATTATAAAATGTCATCCATATTAAATGACGTTGCACATAACAATAACCGAATCCTCTCACGGCAATATAATTTAATATACAACTAATTAGAGAGCTACCTGCAATCAAATTTATATTATAAACACCAATATCGTAAATATATACAATATCTGTGACGATTACTGCAAGAGCGCTAAATGCTGCATAATATTTTATAACTCTTGCTAAATAACGTATCCATTGCAATGAAGGTTTTCCCATATTAATTTATTAAAAATCTTTTACTAACCGAACACTATGACCACGATCACGGTATTCACCATTAAAATCATCTATTCCACTTCCAAAAAACTGAAAACTGATTGCAGTTATAGAACTATCTTCGCTTGCAGACCAGTAATGACCACCAGCTGGTACAAATACTAAACCTGTACTTGATATATAACGATACCCCGCCTCAGGTAAGAATACGGCTCCAGATTGTTCTAGTTTATCCCACTGTGGAATAGAGAAACATTGATAATCATATGAATAAGAAAAACCAAATTTGAAAGTGATTCCTGCAGGACATTGCCAACCATCTGGTAATAAAATAAAGCCATCTATACCATTTACTTGAGCCTTTCCATATAAAGACGATGCGTTAGGACGAGAAAAAATTAGATATTGCCATTCTGTAGATGTTAAGGTTCGCCATTTTTTAGAAGAATCATAACCTATTGTATTATTTCCCCAATCACAAAATGTTGAATACGGATTATATAACTGCTCTAATACAGATTTGGTCATGTCCTTCTGATTTGTAGGATTGTTGCCGGTCCCCCAACCAAATAAATCTATCCAGCCATTATAAGTTGAACTTAGATCGGCATTTTCCTCGCCAATGAAATCCCATGGATTTTCCGCGAAACGCCATTGGTCGCATGATGGATTATATTGCAGATTCCCTTTTGAAAAAATGACTCGCTTGGTGTTACTTATTGAGAAAAACGTTGTGTTACAATCAATAATACTATGCGTTGCCTTATTTGTACCACTTTGCGCTATGCTCAAACACACATTCTCACGTAAGGATAGAATATCTACTGTCTGGTTATGATATCCATTCCAATCTGTACCATTGCGAAATATGATGTTTAATGCTGTACAATATTCTGTAACTACATACCATCCATTTTCTATAGTTGGATATACAACCCGACCATCATTGTTATTTGACCATACCCAAGCTGTTATTGTTTCTGTCCAATGGGGTGGCACAATTGCCTTGACCGTAACATACCCAGCATTAGACGTTTTGAATTGCACACTTTCTCCATAGGAAATACCGATGGCATTTTTAGCATATGCTCGGACATAATATGTAGTGCCTGCCATTAATCCTGTTAAATAGCAAGTGAAACTACCCAATCCATTAGTATGAGATTTAACGACTGTTTGATTAATTGTTGGATTAGGTGTAGTACTACTATATACAACACCGCGTTCTGTGATGCTTGCACCTCCATCACTACTGACAGTTCCGCCTATTGTAGCAGAATTAAATGTTATGTTAGATACTGCGGTTGTTGTTACTGTTGGTTTATAATATGCTTTTGTTGCAAATGTTTTTTGTTCTCCATAAGCCACTCCTTTTTTGTTTCTTGCATATGCACGCACATAATAGTTCGTGCCATCTAATAGACCTGTAAGCTCACAAGTGAATGTTCCAGTCCCTGTGCCACTTATAATTTTATTATTGGAAATTGTTGGATTTTGTGAGGTACCATATACAACACCGCGTTCTGTTACACTTACACCACCATCATTAGTTACATTTCCACCAATGCTAGCAGAATGATACAATATATTTGTTGCATCATTGGTTGTGACAGTTGGTAAATTATATGCCTTTGTCTTGAATGAAACTTGTTCCCCATATGCAGTACCTTTCTTGTTGATTGCATATGCACGCACATAATAAGTTGTTTCATCCGACAGGGGCGTAAGATTACAAGTAAACGAGCCTGTTCCCTTACTACATTGTATTTTGTTATTGGATGTTGTAGGATATTCCGTTGTACTATACACTATACCACGTTCTTGTATTTCAGCACCACCATCATTAATTATATTTCCGCCAGCGACAGCAGATGTCTCTGTAATTTGAGTTATTGTAGATGTAGTAATTGTTGGCAAACTAGTAGCGTTGGTAATAAATGATTTTTCTTCGCCATATACTATACCAATTTTATTTTGTGCATAAGCTCGTACATAGTACTTTGTTTCATCTTTCAAATTAGATACTTGATGCTTAAATATATTGCTTGTGTAAGAGACTTCTTTGTGATTGTTAGATAAAGTGGGGTGTGAACTTTCAGACCAGCAGAAGCCAACTGTTGTGCTCTTATCATTACCATTAAATTTTAACTCACCAGATAATAATGCAGATGTCAAGTTGATTTCTGTAACATCTCGTGTTTCTACTTTTGGGTTGTCGTAGGTTAGGAATTTATGTTCCTCGCTATACGCAATACCAGCCTTATTGGTAGCATATGCGCGAACATAGTACATCGTATTTGGCTGTAATTCAGATATTCTTAATGTAGCAAATGTATCTTTGGTTGATAGGGTATTGCTCTCTATTGTTGGGACAGATTCTTTGTTCCAACATATACCCATTTCGGAGAGAGGTGCGCCTCCATCAAATTCCAAATGAAATTGTATGTTAGCATATGTATCCCATATGGTTGTAATTGTGTCAAAGATTATGCTTGGTACAGATGGTTTTAGTGTTTGAATTTGATATACATCATCACCGATTATTGATGAAAAGCGATTAGACGCAGCATAGCGAATATAATATATTGTATTATCTTGAAGGTCTGTTAATTGTGTCTGGTACATTCCTTCATCTTCATACATTTCTATAGCATCATATTCTTCAAAATCTTGCCTTGTTGAGTAATGAAGATATACATTACCTAATGTTGCTTCGCTGCTAATATGACATGCTATAATAGCAGAAGTATATGACATTTTGTAATCTTCGTTTGTTACTGATAATGTAGTTAAAATCGCCTCATTATCCCTTTCGCAGGAAATTAAAAAGGCTACAACACCCAACAGTGCGATACCTATTATCGAATATATCTTTTTCATAGCCATCATTCATTAAAACATAAAGCCAACACCCATTTCTACTTCCAAATAATCAAATGCTATCGTATTTAGACCTACGTTAAGTGTTACACCATACAAACTACCAAAGACCCCAACGTTCCCACTAAAACCAGAGTATGACTTGGATGCATATTGAATCCATTGTCCATCTGCTGTTTCCCAATACAATTCGCGCTTGCCATATCCTCCTCCTATATAGACACCGAAAGTATTGAACTTGTTTTTTATACTCCATTCTAAAAAGTTTATCATAAAGCCCGCATTAATTACATAATGCTTAGTGGAGATGTTACCTGAGTAAAATGGTCTTTCACCATCTACATATCCAAATTCATTGCAAGTAAATTGTGATGTGATATTAAAATTAAAGTTAGATCGACCATTCACAAACCAACCTATGCCTTTGTACATCTGTCCTATCATTGCGCCATAACTCAATTGCGGTGCAGCGGAATAGCCTATTTGTCCTGATACAATGGTCTTGATTTTTGCATTTTGTGTATAATAATCATAACTACTCAATGCTTCTACTTTGAAGCGCACGTTC
>JAFTHS010000045.1 GCA_017457295.1 Paludibacteraceae bacterium
CACGGGCTTGAGTAAGTACATCTATTTTAGAAAAAAATAACAACGGGCGAAGAGTCTTGCGAAAACTCAGCAATAGACTCGATAGCAATGCAATGAACGGAGCTATAACTGTCGCATAAATCATCCCCCCTTGTAGTACACTTGCATACCCCAAGCCTAATTTCCCCCCAGCTGACAAAATACTTTGAGACATTTGATAGCCACTTATTCTTCCAAATGATTTTTGACGTATATACCAGTAATTCAGTACATTCCACATACCCATAATCAACACGTACAAAGGCATCAACCAATAATATTTGGCCAAATTAGGCGATTTGAAAATCATACTAATTGGAGTTGAGAACAAGACACTCAATGCTACCAAGATTGTAGTTATCAACAGAAATAATAAGGATATATGAGTCAATGCTACTGCATCTTTCTCTTCTTTAGGCAGTACTATCGCGTAATAATAATCGGCTATTGCTAGTACTACCAACACATTGCCTATACTCAAAAACAAATTCAACAACCCAAAATCCTCAGGCGCGTACATACGCGTCAGAATAGGGTATACTACCAAACCTATAACTTGCGCCACCACATTGGCAGAAAGCAATTTGGTAAAATTGCGTACTCCTGAAGATTTTATCAATGCACCTATATTCATTTCGTCTGCAAAAGTACTACTTTTATCTCAAAATCACAACTATTTACAAGAATTTTTATAAAAAACTTCAATATATTTGCTCAATTAAAAAAAAAGCAGTAAATTTGCAGTCCGAAATGGTAGTGCGTCTCCTTGGCACTTGAATTAGTAAAACATAAAAACACAAAACAATATGCAACAAAAGAAATCACCCCAAGCAAGCTTGGAAGACAAAAAACTAACCTATGTTCTCATAGGATTGGTACTTGTATTGAGCATTTGCTATGTCGCATTTGAATGGACAGAGCAAGAAGTGACCAAGTATGAAGTGGTTGATACGGAGTTCGCCTTCGAGGAAGAGATTGACATCCAACAAACCACTCAAGAAACCCCTCCACCACCTCCACCACCAGCAGTGCAAGAAGTAGAAGTGCTGAACGTAGTGGAAGATGATGTAGAGACCGAAACCATTGAGATCAACACCGAGGACGACAAAGATGTCGAAGTTGTAATTGCTCCTCCTGTAGAGGCTCCTGTAGAGGAAGAGGAGGAAGAAGTTATTTTTGTGGTAGTAGAGTCTATGCCAGAGTTCCCAGGTGGTCAACAAGCTTTGTTCAAATACATTGGTGAAAATATCAAATACCCTGTTATTGCCCAAGAGAACGGTATCCAAGGTCGTGTAATCTGCCAATTCGTGGTAAACAAAGATGGTAGTATCGTTGATGTAGTTGCTGTACGTTCTTCTGGCGAACCTTCGCTCGACAAAGAGGCTATTCGCGTAATCAAGTCCATGCCTAAGTGGAAACCTGGCAAGCAACGTGGTAAACCAGTACGCGTAAAATATACTGTACCTGTAAACTTCCGTTTGCAATAATTTTCGATTTATTTTTGAGATGGATTTATCCATCCGAAATATAGAATACTGCAAGGGTGTCGGCGCTAAGCGTGCCGACATTCTTCGTAAAGAGCTAGGGGTGAAGTCCGCGCTCGATGTTTTGTATCAATTTCCTTACAAATATATTGACCGTAGCCGTTTTTATTATATCCATGAGATTGAAGACGAGGACACCTTTGTGCAGGTCATCGGGCATATCACCGAATGGCACACTATTGGCATCGGTAATGCCCAACGTCTCAGTGCCACTTTCACCGATGGACGACACTCTATCGAACTTGTTTGGTTCAAGGGGGTAAAATACGTCAAACTAGAGCGCAATGTTCAGTATCTCCTTTTCGGTAAGCCCTCGCGTTTCAACCATCAATACAACTTCGTACATCCTGAGCTTACACCTATGAGTAAGGTTAAACCCGAGATGACACAAGGGTTAGAACCTCACTATAACACCACCGAGGGAATGAAGCGCGCAGGTATCAACTCCAAAGCCATGCGTACCATCATCATTCAGCTTATCCCTGAACTCCGTCAGCGTGGATTAGTGGACACTATCGGCATGGATGTTGTGCAACGCTACCATCTCATGGGACTGACCGAGGCACTCATCAATATCCATTTCCCAAAGGATATGCCTACTATGCAGAAAGCTCGCGAGCGCCTCAAGTTCGAAGAGCTCTTTTACATTCAAATGCAGATTCTCCGACAAATGAAACGGCGCGAACAGAATCACGGGTTCTGCATGCCTATCGTGGGCAAATCCTTCCATGCTTTTTACCAAAACGGCCTCCCCTTCCCTCTTACCAACGCGCAAAAAAGAGTTATTCGAGAAATACAAACCGACCTCAAGTCGGGCAAACAAATGAATCGCCTTTTGCAGGGTGATGTAGGCAGTGGCAAAACTATTGTAGCACTACTGACTGCTCTATTAGCCATTGACAATGGCTATCAAGCATGCATCATGGCGCCTACCGAGATACTGGCCAACCAGCACTATCAAACGATTACCGAATTGCTTGCACCTTTATCCAGAGTCAATTGCCAGCTGCTAACGGGCTCTACTACACCTAAACAACGCCTACCTATTCATCAGCAATTACAGTCGGGAGAAATCAACATTCTTATTGGTACCCACGCGCTTATCGAAGATAATGTCCAGTTTGCCAACCTCGGATTGTGTATTATCGACGAGCAACACCGCTTTGGTGTAGCGCAACGTGCCAAACTGTGGAACAAGAACACACAGCCGCCACATATCCTTGTCATGACTGCTACGCCTATCCCGCGTACGCTAGCCATGACTGTTTATGGCGACTTGCAAGTGAGTATTATTGATGAACTGCCACCAGGACGCAAGCCTGTTCAAACGCTCCACTATTCCATTCAGCGACGTGCTACTATCAACCAATTTATCGCACAACAAATCGAACTGGGTCGGCAGGTATATGTTGTCTATCCGCTAATCAAAGAGAACGAAAAACTTGATTTGCAAGACCTTACCAACGGCTACAACCAACTCTGCGAAACCTTTCCTGAGTACCGTATTTCCATGGTACATGGCCAGATGCGCGCCAAAGACAAGGACGAACAAATGCAGCGATTTGCCAATGGCGAAACGCAAATACTCGTAGCCACCACTGTCATAGAGGTGGGAGTAAACGTGCCCAATGCCAGTGTAATGATTATTGAAAACGCCGAACGTTTCGGTCTTAGCCAACTCCACCAACTGCGAGGTCGGGTTGGGCGAGGGGCTGAGCAAAGTTATTGCATTCTGCTCACGCGAGTAGAGATGAGCAAGGACACCCGCAAGCGAATGGATATCATGGTTGCCACCAACGATGGTTTCCGTATTGCCGAAGCCGACTTACAACTCCGTGGACCAGGCGATTTAGAGGGCACGCAGCAATCGGGACTACCGTTCGAACTGCATATTGCCAGTCTTTCTACCGACGGGCAACTGCTCGAAGTAGCACGCCAAGCGGCTTTAGAAATCCTAGATGCCGACCCCCTGCTAGAGGACATGCACAATCGCATCTACAAGCAGCGCCTCGACTATCTCCGCATCACCGCAGGCAACTGGGGTGAAATCAGTTAAGCACCTCCTTAGAAAACGAATCTATACACCGTCTGATGTTGCCATTGCTCACCTGGACGCAAAATCGTATTAGGGAACAACGGATAGTGTATTGCATCTGGGAACATTTCTGCTTCCAGGCATATCGCGCATTGTGCTTCGTACATCTGTCCTGACTTACCCTTATGTTGTTCCACATAGTTACCTGAATACACTTGCATACATGGGAAGGTCGTCCATGTTTCCATTTTACGCCCGCCGCCTTCTAGTACGGCAGCCAAACGCAATGCTGCAACTTCTGTTTGGTTCTGCCAACCAGGCAATGCCCAACCATTGTCGATGCCCAGACCTGAAGCAAAGAACGCATCATCTATTCTGTCAGCAATCTTCACTGGCTCACGCATATCCATCGGGGTATTTTCCACTTTCTCCACGGTGCCTACTGGCATTGTATTCTCATCATAGGGGATATATTCGTCTGCCAACACTTGCAATGTATGGTCATGAATTGTGCCATTTCCTTCACCTTTCAGGTTGAAATATGCATGGTTAGTCAGGTTCAGTATGGTTGTTTTATCGGTATTGGCTTCATATTTGATAATCAAGTCTCCGCCTTCTACTATATAGGTCACATATACGTGCAAGTTGCCTGGGAAACCTTCTTCGCCATCTACTGACAAATAATGCAAACGAATATGCTGTTCGCTCACCTCTTCCACATCCCACACTTTATCATTAAACCCCTGATTTCCACCGTGCAACATATGTTCGCCATTGTTTTTTGTCAGGGCATACGTTGTCCCGTCTAGTGTTATTTCTGCGCCTGCAATACGTCCTGCGGTGCGACCATTAATACCATTGAAGTACACTTCTTGCGTCAGCCATTCGTCCAAGGTATTAAAGCCCAGAACCACGTCTGCCATTTGCCCGGATGCATCGGGCACGAACAGCGAAACTATCTTTGCGCCATAGTTAGTAATTTGTGTTTTCACTCCTTCGGGAGTACTCAAGGTGTACAAACCTACTTGTTTGCCTTGTACGATTTTATTAAAACTTTGTTCGTTGATCATAGCATTACGATTTACTCTTGCAAAGGTAATTATTTTTTCCTACATACACAAATCTAATTCAAAAAAAGTGTATTTTTCTTTTCACTTTTGCATTTCCCATAGGCATCTTTCTCTTTTCAGTTTTCTCTCTTTCTGCTTTTACCCTCGTCTCCTTCCGTTTTTACAGTTCACTTTTCCTATCTATTTGCTATCTTTAATTAGTGATTAATTAGTGATTAATTAGTGATTAGTTAGTGATTAATTAGTGATTACTTAGTTATTAATCTATGTTTAACATAAGAAAACCGATACACTTATCCAACCTTTACCCAGCAATATCTATTTGAAAGAAAAGAGATAGTACTTTCCTATCGAACTCCTCCCTTTACACATGCTTATCACAATACGCATTCAATCAAAAAAAAATAGGTTCCCTCCAAGAGGAAACCTATTACAAATATGTGCACATTTATTATTTTACCATCTGACCAAGTACATTAAATACTTCATTACCACGGATGATATAGATTTGTCCATCACGAACCACTTTAGTACTTTCAGCATGAATAGCGTTGTTCTCCACGTTAGTTGGTGTACCTTTTGCAGGCCAACGTGGGTCACCGAGGTTACTGCCATCAGTACCAGCACCAATAGCAGGGCTACCCTCAGCGAGTGCGAAATTACCATTAGCAGCGTCAACGAACTTAGGGTCAACGTTCAATAAGCAGTTGGTTTTGGTAACAGAACTATGGATACCACCACTATCCTTCACATAGTTGAAGGTCATACAGTTGGTAGCCTCAACATATTCGCGGATTGCACGATGGCCATCAATAGCCTCTGGCAACATAAAGATATTGTTAGAGACAACTACATTTGCTGCCTGAGGACCTTTCATCGTAACAGCTGCATAATCAGTATTCATCAACTTGCAGTTGTAGAAAGTACAGTGATCAACAGTAACTTTAGCTGCAGCATTGCGTACATCGATAATGCCAGCCCAGTAGCTATCAGTAACAGTAGCAGTAATATTTGCAAAAGTAGAGTTAGTCACTACCAACTCACCAAGTGATTCACCTTCAAAGAAGAGGCAACTCTTATCGTTGTTATGGAAGTAGCAATTGTTGATTTTGCAAAGATCCAACTTCTTATCTGAACCTGCATAAATGGCAGAATTGTTAAAATCGAAGCCATAAAATTCACAGTCTTCCATCACCAATTCTTTGCCTTCTGTAGCATCGCTAACATAAACAACATGCTCGTACCAGTCAGCCAACTCATGCAATCGTGAAGCATCAATTTTGAGGCCTTGCAAAGTTGCTTTTCCACCATTAGCAAGTGTAAAACGCACTTGAGGTTGAATAACTACGTTTGCGCCTTCTGCTGCTCTAACGGTTACGCTCTTGCCATCGAAAGCAACGTAGCCATTGTTGCATTGCACATACGTACCTTCAGTCATCTCAATGATGTCTCCGTCTTCTGCATAATGCACTGCAAGACGAAGCGCATCATTCTCCGCATCAGGCGATATGGTAGTCACCTTTGCGTTTGCTGTTATAGCTAATACCATAGCAGCAAGAAAAAAGTAAATCTTTTTCATTGTCTTTAATTTAAAAATTTAATAAAAATTGATTAGTTACATATATATAGTATAAATGTCTTATTTCACCACATTGCCCAACAGGTCATATGTCACGCCTTCACGGATGATCAACACTTGACCTTTATGCAGCACTTTGGTAGTAATATTCGTATTCAACATATCCTGCAATTGCTCTACATTTGTAGAAGGATCACTCTCGCCAGTGTGCTTCTTAGTGCGTTGTACCACAAAGGTATTAAAGAGTTCAGAAGTGCCATCAGGGTTAGCGGTATAAGATTCTACTGTTACGGTGCGATCTTTCACTGTAAACACAGAGAACGATGGTTTGTCAGGTTGAGCAAACATACCAGTGAAGAGGTCAAAATAGTTCTCCACTTTGTGTGCACTAAAGTCTTCCTCCATCTCTTCTTTGCTATATGGCCAGTAGCGTTTATGTCCACAAGTAGAACCAATAAAGTACATAGCACCATTGTCCACCGTATAGGTA
Source organism: Paludibacteraceae bacterium (assembly GCA_017457295.1). Classification (GTDB taxonomy): domain Bacteria; phylum Bacteroidota; class Bacteroidia; order Bacteroidales; family Paludibacteraceae; genus Colicola. Next base: position 6,737 of record JAFTHS010000045.1, read on the forward strand.
CCTCCCTTATAGCCAGACATACTTACACTGGTAGATACTTGCTCGCGATCAGCGATGTCAGCCAAGATAGGTTTGCGAGTATCTGCATCTACAGGACCCATCACCTCGTAGCAGTGGTCATGGCCTTGGATCACAAAGTCTATCTCACACTCTTTGATCACTGGCAAGAGGGTTGCACGGAGCAGAGGACCCATTTCGTCATCTTGGTGGCTTGAACCAGAGAAGATATTGTAGTGAACCAAACCTACGCGCAACTTTGCCTCTGGGTGAGCAGCTACTTGCTCCTTGAACCATTCACCCACATGGTTAGTCAGATATACAGAAGTCAGATTATCATAACTATGCGTGCCTTTCCAGTAGTCTTGCAATGAGAACACTAAGAAGAGTACATCACCATACATGAAGGAGTAGGTGGTAGCATCAAGTTCCTCATTGATAGCCTCTTCAGCAGCATCGTGGAAAGTCTTATCGGTATTAAAGTGGTATTGGAAGTTAGTGCCATAAGTCACATCATGGTTGCCATCAGTAGGTACGATAGGCATTTGGTATGTCATTGGACGAAGTGCCTCTTCGAAAAGGCGCTCCCATTCCCACTCTGAACTACAATAATTCTCGACGAAGTCACCAGGGAAAGCGCAGAACTTAGCATCTGGAGCCACCTTCAATGCTGCACGTGCAGCGGCATTAGCATCATCAATATAGTCTTGGCTCTCAATATGCGAGTCACTCATATAAATAAAGCTAAACTCATTAGTCTTCTCTGGGGCAGTCAGGAATGTACCCATCTCGCTCCAATAGCCATCTACACCTACGCGGTACGTATATGTAGTATTAGGAGTAAGACCTGTAGCGATAGCCTTGTGACTGGTATAGGTATGCGCTTGGTCTTTATCCATCTTCGTTTTCCAAAGAATACCAGAGTCATCTACTGCATAAGGAAGTGGATTTGTTTTCTCGGTTGTTGCCTCAATGGTAATTGCCTCTGCAAAGTCCGCCTCCGTAGCATCTGCTTTAGCCACCAATTGCACTTGACCCTCAGTCATAGTCTCATTGGTGAACCATGCGAATGCCATGTTGGTACGTGGATCGCCATTAATATTAACCACCACATCATATGGCGCTTTATGCGATTGGAGCGCCTCAATCTTTGCTTGCAAAGCTGCCACATTAGCCGCTGTAGAATCGCGACGAGCTGCCTCTTTGGCCACTAGCATTTGAATGTACGAAGGTACAGTATAATCCTCTGCAGCATACAAGGTATCAGCAGCAATAACCAATGGATGATAAACTTTTTGCTCTATTACCAACTTCGTAGTGTCTGTGAATCCACCATCTTCTGCAGTTACAGTAATGGTAGTCTCACCTGGTTTAAGAGCAATAATAGTACCCTTATCCAACGATGCCAACGTAGGGTCAGCAATGGCCCAAGTAATATTACGATTAGTAGCCGTCTCTGGCAAGACTCTAGCTACTATCTTTACAGTATCGGTTGTGTAAATATGCAATGAATCAGGAGTAAGTTCTACACCCGTCACAGCCACCAATTCTGCTTTTCCCCAACGGGTATCACCCAGGTTCTTGCCATCGGTAGCTGCGCCCAAAGCAGGAGAACCTGAACGGAGATTAAAGTTACCGCCTTCTGGATATACAAACATAGGATCCGAAGTAAGGCAACCCGTATAAGTAGGACCTGATTTCGCTTTACCGTTGTAGTAAATGGTATTTTCTACTTTACCGCCATAGATATAGAAGGCATAATCTCCATTATCTGTAGGGGTAGCAATAATACTATTAGTAATACTCAAATCGGAAGATTTGCGAATGGTAATTGCGCCCAGATCACCCATTGTATAGTTATACAGCGTAATGTGATCAATAACTACCTTGTTTTGCATGCCAGTTGCCTCGCTATTTGAGCTAACATGAATAATACCAAAATAAGTATCGTTCGAATGTGCAGTTGTTGTCACATTGTAAATGGTGGTATTCGACATTTTGAAATAGCCACAAGCATGTTGACCATTATATCCCTTGGAACTAAAAGACACAGCGGCTCCGCCATCATGGAAGATACAATCCTCAATAATCACAGAATCAACATGATAACCACCAGATTGATCAGAAATAGCATATTTATCCCAATTTCTAAATTCACAATTCTTGAATGTGTACGTACCTGCCTCTTTACCTATACAATAAATAGGATACTTTGTCACACCATTACCATCAAAGGTAATACCATCAAACGTCACAGTTGTTTCTAATTGTATAGAAGCCCAACCACCAGCATCTGTCAACTTAACTACAGGTTTTGCTCCTTCTGCGGCTTTGATTACAATACCCTTTTGAGTGATTGAAAATGTCCAAGGGGTAATGTACTCACCAGTAGCCATGACAATTGTATCACCTGGTTGAGCTGTCTCAAAAGTAAATTGGAAACGCCCTTGCTGACCATTGTTATCATCAATATTGATGACTGCTGCTTGCGCTAAAAAACTCAGCATCAAAGCAGATAGAGTTAGAAGTAATGTTCTTTTCATAATGATTGAAATTTATGAAGTTAATATATATACAAGATTATACAAAGCCGAATTTAACTTGATTTTGAGCGCAAAGTTACTAAATTATAGCAAGACAATAAATGGACAAAATATGTTTTATAACATAAATACAAGAAACAACCATAATACACTAATAATCAATTTATTTTAAGTTATCAACAAACAGTATTTACCTTTCGTAACGTTTCGAAAGAACACAATCAAATGCACTTTCGAAAGGGTGCGAAAGCCTAAATTATACAACCCCTTGCATATATAGTTTTTTAGTTGTACCTTTGCAGCGAAATCAATCATTTGACCAAACATCTCAATAAAAATACGTATGAAATACTTCTCCTGTTTAGCTGTATTACTGGCATTTGTTTTTAATGTCACAGCCCAAACTAACATGTATGTATGGAGCAATGGTGAAAAAATCACCTACCCCATTCTAATGGTAGATAGCATCACATTTGGTGAAGAACCTACCCAAGACCCAAATGCTTCACTCATTAGCGTAACAGATGGTACATTTTCGGATTGGGACAAGTTGCCTGCTGAATATGTGGTTACTACTACATGCCACACCCAGTCGCGCTGGACTGCTCTCAAAAGCTTAACTGTATATGCCGACAACAACTATATCAACTTGTTGGTAGAATATGATCCATCACAAATCACCAATACCGACAACGTACCTTTTCACATCTACCTAAATGCAGACTACTCTGCTGCCACGGGAGGCTTTGGTGATCAGTGGCAAGATGCTGATACAGAAATAATGTTAGAAGGCAGTATTATTTCAGGCGGGAAGCATCATTCGTACAACCCTACTATCTTCCAATGGGCAGGAACCGTAGGCGGCAAAGGATGGACATGGGCAAACATACCTGCTGGACATGACACTATCGGACAAAGTCAGATGGTTGGCAACAAAATCGAAATCCAACTACAGCGTAAACACATACCTGCCAACTGGAATAAGGACCAGTTCACCATCGGTGTGGATATTCAACAAAACTGGAGCTCCGTAGGTGTATTACCTAATGGCTCATCATTGGCTAACAAACTGCTAGTCACTATTCACCAAAAAGGGACACCCACGCTTCCCGAAACTCCTTCTACCAATAAAGAGGTGACCTATACACCCAGCTACGAAGTATTCGCTAACCCAGAACGTGGTTTCCTCATCCAGACCTATTACACCTCCAGCGATCTATCATCTACATTGTCTGCCAACACGGTCAGAAAAAATCGCCAAAACGAAAACATTACCCTCTATCTGCATAGCTACTATCTCACCGACTATATGGAAAGCGATATCAATCAGGCCTTTCTCGACCGCATGGAACGTAACTTCCAAGCACTGCGCGAGGGAGGAGGAAAAGTGGTATTGCGCTATTCCTACAAATACGATGATTCAGAATCCGCTAAACCCTGGGATGCTAGCCCATATTGGGTCGGACGTCATATCGACCAATTAGCTCCCTACTGGGAAGCATATGGGGATGTCATCCTCTGCCTACAAGCAGGATTCATAGGCGTATGGGGAGAATGGTACTATACATCCAACTTCACTTTCGACCCTAAGACAGACGAAGATTTCGAGCCACGTTGGGAAGTCGTCAATCATCTGTTAGAGGCATTGCCAGAAGACCGACAACTGGCATTGCGCACACCTGCTTTCAAGATGCGTTACCTGGATATGCAAGGAGAGTCAGTGACCCCGCTAACTGCCAACGAGGCATACAAGACAACTGCCAAAGCTCGACTTTGCGGCCACAATGACTGCTTCGTAGCTTCCTCCACAGACTATGGTACATACCTATCAGAAGAAGACCGCACCTTCTGGGCAGAAGATACACGATACACACTTATGGGAGGTGAAACATGCGCAGAATGTGAACTCTCCAATGGAGCGAATGCCATCAAAGAAATGGAGAAATTCCACTGGACATATATCAACGAAGGCTACCACTCTGGAGTATTAGACTCGTGGGAAACAGACGGCAGCATGACCGAAATCAAGCGCCGACTAGGCTACCGTTTTGTGCTGGAAAAAGCCACATTCTCCATACAAGAAGAAAAAACATGCGAGGTAACACTGAAACTATCTAACCAAGGTTTTGCCGCATTGGCTAATCCACGTGACGTAGAGTTGATACTAGTCAACAAAAACAACCCAACACAAAAGTATGTATATCCTCAACAAGTGGACCCTCGCTTCTGGATGCCCGGAGTATCCACTGAAGTACAACTAACCGCAGCACTGGATGGACTGCAAAAAGGCACCTACGAGGTATATCTCAACCTGCCTGACCCATACTCTACCCTGCACGACAATCCACTCTTCTCTATCCGATTGGCTAACACCAATATGTGGAACGAAAATACAGGATACAACTATCTAACAGATATTACCTTATAGTCAATTGACTGTATTCATCAACAACGACTGCCACTCCAACATGAGTAGCAGTCGTTTGTTTTTTGCTGAGACTATCAGAGAAATCCTTATTTCACAACTCGTCCCAACACATCGTATGCTACGCCATCACGCACAAGAACAACTTGTCCTTTGTAGAACAGTTTGGAGGTGCCACTCACTTGTGGGATTTCATCCACACGTATTTCTTCGAGACCTGTGAGTGGCGTGTGCTCCTTGGTGCGCACAACCTTAAAAGTATTGAAGAGTGTAGAACTACCATCCTCATTAGCGGTATAGGAATTTACAGTGATAGTTTGGTCCTTCACACTAAATGTAGAATACGAAGGTGCACCAGGTTGACAGAACATGCCTGTGAATAAATCAAAATAGTTCTCCACCTTGTGATCTGCGTAATAATTCTCCATCTGCGCTTTGGTATATGGATAATAGCGTTTCTCGCCACAGGTAGCACCAATAAAGTACATTGTACCATCATCCACTTTGTAGGTTCCACCCTTATAGCCAGACATACTCTCGCTGGTTGGCACTTCTTCACGATCACTGATAGCATCTAAGATAGGTGTTCTGGTGTCTGGATTGATAGGCCCCATGACTTCGTAGCAGTGGTCATGACCTTGCATAACAAGATCGATCTCGCACTCTTTCATGATAGGAAGCATAGTGGCACGGAAGAGAGGCGTTTCCTCATCTTCTTGGTGACCTGAACCAGAGAAGATATTCTTGTGTACTAACGCTACACGCAATTTAGCTTCTGGATGTCTTGCTACTTGATTGCGAAACCAATTGCCTACATCATTCGTCAGATATGAGCAAGTGAGATCAGACAAATTGGGATTACCTTTCCAATAGTCTTGCATTGAGAATACAAGGAAGAGCACATCACCATACATAAACGAATAGGTGATACCATCAAACTGAGGTTTGACTTGTGCATTCTCCTTGAATTGGTTATCCGTATTAAAGTGATAACTGTAGTTTTGATTTGGGGAGTCATCATGGTTGCCATCAGTAGGCACAATAGGCATTTGTTTGATTACAGGACGAATCGCTTCTTCAAACCAACGTTCCCACTCCCACTCTGCATTGCCCTGCGAACCGGTTTCTACAAAATCGCCAGGAAACACGCAAAACTTTGCCTCTGGCGTATTGAGGGCAGCAGCAGTAGCTGCCACACGAGCTGTATTTACATATTTCTGGTCTTGAATATGAGAATCGGTCATGTAGATAAAGGTGAACTCTTCGCTCGCATCTGGGTTATTAGTCGGAGCTGTAGTAAAGTATGCCACCTCACTCCAGTAGCCCTCTGTACCTACACGATATGCATACACGGTATTAGGATTCAGGCCTTCAGCAATTGCCTTGTGGCTAGTATATTTATATTTTGTAGCCATTGATACTCCTGTTGCTTCTGGGATACCCGACAGACCTATAGCATAGCGCGATTTCTTTGTGGCTGTAGGAGTTGCATCCACCGTAATCACATTGCTGGCAGCATCAAAAGCACTACTCAATTGCGACAAATCAGCCAGAGGAGTCAGTTGCACTTTACCTTCCGTCATGCGGTCGTTGGTGTACCAGCAGAAGGCCATACGCGTAGTGGGATCACCATTGATATTCACAACCACATCATATGGATATTGGTAGGGTTTTAATGCTGCTATTGCCTTATTCATCACGGCAACAGTTTCTTCTGTAGGATTTTTACGAGCCGCTTCTTTGGCTATCAGGAATTGAGTGAATGAAGGGATTGCATAATCTTCTACCTTGTACTTTGCATCAGCAGCATTCACGTCATCAATAGGTGCTGCGCACACTTGTCCTATATGTCCATAGAACGCGCTGACCAATAAGATCGATACCAATAGTATTTTCTTCATAAGAATTGATTTATTCGGTTAAACTTTTTGGATAAGTTCTTGCATTTGTACTTCTACAGCCTCTTGCTCTTGGAACAGACGAATTTGTGCTTTGGTGCGTACCAAGTTATGCTCGGGATATGCTATCTTGTAGTAGGTATCACCATTCAGGTAATCGATATAGAAACGCACTGCTTGCATATAGCTCATACGCTTGCAGCCATATGGCAACAAACTCTTCTCCAAATCTGTGAGGAATGTTGCTGTGGATAAGTAGCCCTTAGCATATGCCTCAAAGATTTCCATATTCACATGGATATTATCCAGATTAGAATCATCTTCTGCTCCCGTATTGGCAGCAGTGCGGATAAAGTCACCGAAATCGCTAAGCACAAAACCTGGCATCACGGTATCTAAATCCACAATACACATTGGGTTGCCGTCCTTATCAAAAAGCATATTGTTGATCTTGGTATCGCAGTGATTGATACGCTTCGGGAGTTTGCCCTCACGATAGAGCGTTTCGGCTATGCACATACGCTCTGCACGCTCAAGCAGGTAATTGGCAATATCTTGGGTGGCTGCTTTGCGACCTGCTGCATCGTTGGCAAGTGCCTCGTGGAGCTGCTGGATGCGGAACTCTAAATTATGGAAATTAGGAATCGACTCTACCAATGTATCGGCATCAAGCGATGCTAATTGGCATTGAAACTCGCCATATGCCTTGCCTGCGAGGTAAGCACCCTCTGGGGTGATTTGCTCATAGGAGAGGGCATTCTCAATCAGCACATATACGCGCCAATACTCGCCTATAGGTGTTTTGTAGTAGAGTTTGCCGTCCTTGGTTGGCACTACGCGCAATACCTTGCGCTCCACGTCTGCCTCGCCTGCCTCGGTAAGGAGTTGGCGGATGTGAGAGGTGACGCGGTCGATATTGTTCTGCAAGCCCTCTACATCTTGGAAGATGTTGTGGTTGATGCGTTGCAGGAAGTAGGATTTGCCTCCTTCCGTAGCAGCCTTGAGGCGGTAGGACTCGTTGATAATACCCACCTTGATTGCCTCGGGCAATTGGACAGGATTCTCGAGTTGGAATTGCTGAATAATCTTTTCCATGAAGTATATTTATAAAAGTTAAATGTCGTTATATCTCAAAAAAGACTGCACACGCAGCCTTTTTTGAGGATATTATGCTGTGACTTATTTTTCTTGCGCCCCCAAGATATTGTATTGTACATTATCGCGAATAATGTACAATTGACCATTCTTGATTACTTTCTTAGAGGTGTTAGCTACTTGTGTATTCTCAAGCGCAGTAATTTCACCTGTGGAGAAGGTTACAGAATGGAATACTACATCAGACCATTGTACATGGTTCTTGAGTTTGAGCATATATTTACCCATAGGTACTGCAGAAAGATCCCATGTACCAAATAAAGTAGCACCAGTAGGAGCTGCTTGATCTGCGCACTCAAAGGTAGCAACAACTTCGTTGGTCGCTACATCTACGAGATAGAAATCTGCACTAGTGGTATTGGTCGCCGTGAGATCAACAGTTACATTGTATATAGCAGGTTCTTTCAACTCTACCGTCCATGATGCCCAAAATGCAGTATCATGCTCATTTTTACTCAATTGCAGTGTCTCACCTGGAAGCAATGCTCGGTGAGTAGAGTATGCTGCTGCAGCAGTATGGGTGCTGGCAAAATCAGCATAAGTATAAGGTGCCACATTCAAAGGATGGTATTGTGTTTCCGACCATTTCCAACCATCCATTGTTGGGGTAGCAGGAATCATATAGTTGCCCCAATCGAAAGCAACAAACGCCCATACACTTCCAGTAAATGGAACAGTTGTAAATGCAGCTTGATTAACAGACATCTCACGAATGCTACCAGTCTCGTTTGCACCAAACGACGCACCCTCGTCCCATGTTGCCAACTCATAGTCTTTTCCAAAAGAAGGACAATACCATGCAGCTTCACCAGTAGTTGTACTCTTATCAGCGTCTGTGAAAATAACAGGATAATTTGCCAACATCAATTCATGTTCGCCTTCTGTCATCACACAGAAAGCAGCACCCTCTGGTAAGGTTAAGTCATCTTGAGGAACGACCATTTTAACTACAGGACCTACGCCTGGCTCAGTAAGCATAGGAACTTCTGCCCAATCTGTGTTGGTACCATCAATAGCGATGATTTGTGCAAACATAGGACCTGAAAGTACCAATGCACTAACGATAAAGAAAAATTGTTTCATAATACTATTATTTTAGTTATGTTAATGAATCTTATTACTTCATGCGTTCGCGGAAGAAGTTCATGATCTTCTTATTCCAATCGCTGGGGATTTCGTGTCCCATCTCTGGGTAGTAGTACATTATCTTGTCCTCAGTAGGGAGGTTGTTGAAAGGTGCTAAGTTGGTGTGAGATGGACAAGTGACATCTTGCAAACCACTGCACGCGATTACCGCAGCAGAGATACGAGTAGCCAAGTTCTTGGTGTCGAAATAGGAGAGGAAAACATACATCTCCTCATCGGTCATGCTACCTTTGTTGGCTTTGGCCGTTTCGGCAGGCCAAGATACGATGTTGAAGTAATCAGGGAAGTCGCCGAGGAAAGCTACGCAAGGAGCGATAGCAGTAAATGGATAATCGCTGAGTGCTGCAACAGCGTATGAGAGTGCACCTCCTTGGCTGCTACCCTCTGCAAAGAGTTGGGTCATGTCGCTGGTCTCACGGGTTGCCATAAAGCGAACGGCTTGTACGCAGTCCATGAAAGCACCACGATAGTAGTATCCATCCTTCACGCCAAAGTTATACGCAAACCAATCGCCATAGATATTCACGAAGTCGCCCTTACCATCTGGATAACGATGACTTGCGCCACGGTTGTTGAGCATCTGACCACGGATAGAGAAGAAGAACTCTGCGTATTCGCTGTCATTGCCACCTGGGCATGGAGGCCAAGAGGTAGCATTCTGCGAGTCATAGCCATAGAAGTGCATGATGACAGGGTGCTTCTGACCGTCTTGTGGCTCTGCATAGTAGCCACGCACAATGACAGGGTCGCCGTCTGGCGAGTCGGGTACGGATTGCAGTTCTACGAGGTAAATTTTGCGTTTGTCGGTACTCTTCTTCTCCAGTAGGGTGAGTTGGGCATTCATGTCGATAGAATCCAATTGCTCTTTGGCAGCAGCCCAATACTCATCGAAGTCAGGTTGCTTGTCTGGCTCAGAAACGATGGCGGTAGGATTGATACCGAAGTAGAAAGAGCGCGCAATGCGTTGATTAACAAAGCAGTTTGCTTTGTAGAAGCCAGGGGCAAGCGCTTCGTCAGTTGTAACCACAACATCTTCAGAACTATTAGCAGCCACACTAACGGTCTTCTCAATCGTAGCTGCGGCTCTACGCTGGTCGGTAGTAATACTCATCTTGATAGCGGCATCTACTGACACTACATTAGGATTCTCAATGCGAATAGTGATAGATGGCTTGCTATCGAATACCCAGTTATTGGTAACAAGTACTGATTGTTTGAGTGGATCCAATTTAACTGGGATAGTATCTTTTGGTTCTTCAGGAGTTACTCCACCATTAATAGGTTCACAACTTGCCATCATGGTGGCTGTGAACACAAGAGCGGTAAATAGAATGAATATCTTCTTCATTTCAAAATACTAAACTTACTTAGACAATGCATACATTGCAAATGCAGCGCAAACGAGACCTGCGATTTGCAATGGGTTTGGAATAACGTGCAAGATAACGAGTGAGAGCAATACGGTCACCATAGGAGCAAGACCCTCCATTGGAGAAACCACCACTGCCTTACCATAGCGGTAAGCATATACGAGGGTGAGTGCACCAATCGAGTTGAGGATTTGGATACCGAAAGAAGACCAGAATGGAGCCATAGCACCTTCTTGCGCAAAGAATGTAGCAGCATCAGGCGTCATAAAGTATGCTACTGGTGCCAATACGACAGCAAAGAGAGCCATGTACACGAAGAGTGACTCAGCGTCCATAGACTCGTTAGCAAACTTCATAAAGAAACCTTGGATACCCCAAGCGAGGAGCACAAGCACTGCCAATACAATCCACAACCAGCCCGTAACAGGGCTACCTTCGTTGCCTGTTTCGAGTGAGAGCAACAAGATAGCAGCCAATGCCACTACGATACCTGCGATTTGCCACTTGTTAGCACGCTCTTTGAGGAAGATAGATGCCAAGGTGATTACCACCACTGGTGACATGGAGATGAATGGATAGATGATGTAGCTTGGGCCAAGGGTGAGGGCTTTGAAAAGCACCAACTGACCACCTGCACCCAGCAGACCTACGATAGCACCTAAGCCAATGCCACGCCAGCTGAAGGTGAGCTTGCCTTTGTTGATGATGAGTGCTACCAATGCGCAAGGGAGCATAGAGAGTGCCCATGCGATGTACACTACTGTGTCAGGTATTCCGTGTTGGATTTGATAACCTGAGAATGCTCCCCAAATACCCCACGTAACCACGGTAATGAGGATGAAAAGTAACCAAAGTTTGTTCTTCATTGTTGTTTATAATTAATAGTTAGTATTTTAAGAATAAGAATTATCTTTAAGACAATTATTGTCAATTAAAACGTCAATTTATGTCAATTCAAGAATATATTTTTTACTTGATTAGTTCGAAGTAGGGTAAGCGGGCGAGGGGGACGGAAATGGTGTAAGTCTTGCCACCGCGGTAGCGTTTGCCTTGTTCGTCGCGCCAAGTGCCCTTTGGCAAGGTGACGGTGCGCTCGGTACCTGGAGTAGTCATAGGCGCTACGAGGTACTTGTCGCCCAACATGAATTGGTCTTTGATCATCTCCATGCCTTGGTGTGGATATTGATACTCCATGCAACGCACGATAGGTTCGCCCGTCTTAGCTGCATGGTGTGCATATTGCATGATATATGGTGCGAACTTGGCATGGAGGATAGCCATCTGCTTGACAATCTCCAGATTCTCCGCAGAAAGTACACGCCAAGGTGCTACCGAGAACTGCATCATAGGCATGAGGGCATGCACTTGTGCGGAACGCACGATGAGCGTTTGGTCGAACTCGTCGGAGTTGATACCAAGGAAAGATGTCCATTGTCCACCACCAATCATATCGGGGCAGACATAGGCATAGCCGAGCAAGCCCGCTGTGGTCATACATGGGATGAGGGATTGCACCGCCTCCCAGCTATAGTCCTTATCTCCAAGGCGTTGTACGAGAGGTTGACCGCCCATCTTCCAGCAAGCACGGTACTCGTTGAAGGGGAACTCCAAGCCAATCTTTGCCCAAGAGGTGGTATGATCGACTGTGGTAGCGGTCTTGTCGTATGCGAGAATAGGAGCAGAAGCATAGCAGTTGTTGTCGCCTGCGTCGAACTTATAGCCATCGATGCCATAGTCGGCTTGCACCTTTTTGAGAACAGCAATGAAATGTGCAGCAGCATCAGGGTTGGTGAGGTCGTAGCAAGCAGAGTAGCCGTTCCACCAGTTGAGCACGGCGGTGCCGCCATGAGGATTCTTCAATAGATAGCCTTTTGCTTCGAGGTCGCGGTACTCAGGAGAGTCGGGTGACACGAATGGGCAGATCCACAGCATGACTTTGAAACCTAGTGCATGGAGTTCGTCCACCATGGCTTTAGGGTCGGGGAAACGCTCGGCTTTGAAGTCGAAGTTGCCATAGTAGCGTTGCCAGTTGTCATCAATCATGAGTACACCAGGAGGGAAGCCGTTATCAATGATAGCATGTGCATATCGGAGGATATCGGCTTGGTTTTGGTTGTACATCAGCTCAATCCATGTATTGTACTGTGGCATGGTGAAGAAAAGGGTGTCAGGCAAAGTGCCAGTAGCTGGGAAATACTTAGCTTGCGCTGCCATATAGGCATCGCGAAGGGTAGTACCTGCTTGTACCTCCGTCATAGGGATAGAGGTGGTGAGCTCACCATTCTCGACAGAGAAGATGAAGGCGGAGTCTGACCAACGATAGCGTCCGTCGCTATTGAGGAACAGTGGAACCAATTGGTTGTTCTCGTCTTGTACGTGGAGGTTGAACTCCGATTGATTGACGTAAGGTTGATTATGCCCTAATCCAACCGATGCTCCCCACCAATGGTTTTGCGCTATTGATAGGGAGGATACGGTGATGAGCAGACAAATTATGCTTTGCGCTTTCTTCGTCATATTGATAGTATTGCTGTATTAATCGTTATTATAATACCAAGTCAGTGAGGTAGTTGTAGCCCGTTTCAGCTTCCCACATATCTTCGTTAGCCAAGCGGATAGAGAATGCAGGATTGTCGTGAAGTGTTGGATATGGATCTGGAAGGTTGAGATATACGCCATACTCACCAGCCATGTTAGCATCGAGTGTAGCATGGAGTGTGGTAACAATGGTGTCGCCACCCATCCAGAAGCGTGGGTCAACTTGTTGTTTGTGAACGAATTTCTTGGTAGCATCGTCTTTGTCCACAAAGATGAGTTCTACATCGCGAGCATTAGCAGGAGCAGCAAAACCTACGTTGCGAAGTGTGAGTACCATTGAATAGCGTTCGCCGGCTACTGGGTTTTGAGTAGGATATGCTTTGTCGAGTACGAAACGATAGCCCAAACGACGCATAATTTCATTCATGCTTCCGTCTTTAATCCACGAGTTGAGTACTTCTTGGTGGTAGCTACGGTTGATATAGGTCCAATGGTATTTGGTCATCTCCTTGATTGCGCTTGGTCCTTCAGAACGTTTAGGACATGTACCGCAAGTTTCACCACCCATGAGGGTATATTTGGTGTCTTCAGCCCAGAAGTCTCTTTCTTCCATTGAGAAATAGGTTCCTACATCATCAGCAGAAGCGAGGAAGCAGTCATTGTGGCCGCAAAGGCGTGCTTTTGCAGTTGTTTGGTATGCCTCAGCCTCGTTGAGAGGCGCGATAGGTTGTCCGTGCATTTCCAGATATTTCATTTTGTATCCAGGTGTACGGAAGGCGATTTGACGGTCCTCTGGTACAGACTCTAAGAGATGGTTGATGAGTTCCCAACGTGGAACAAAATCCTCATCCTTTTTAGGATTGAATGGGAAAGTAGAGGTATAGTACCACTCACCCCAAGAGCCGATAAATCCAGCTTGTAGGCAGAGAATGACGTCGGTATATTTTCTCCAGTATGGTTCGAGTTGGTCGATATGGCGCGCCATCCATTCAGGTGTAGCGTCCCAAGGTTTGTCGTTGTTGTTGAAATTGGATTTATATGAGTAGCGCAATACCGCTTTGGCTCCACCTTCACGCAGCGCAAGGAAGTTGCGCTCCATGCGATCAAGGAACTCTTGTGAGATATCGCTTTCCATGTAGTCAGTAAGATAATACGAATGCAAATACAAGGTCATATGGTTGTTTTCACGATTATTTTTAATCGATTTAACAGACGCTTGTGACTCGAGGTTGCCAGATTCGTAATAGATTTGTTGGAGGAAACCACGCTCAGGGTTGGCAATGATTTCATCGGACTCGGTAAAATAGATTGTACCTTCTGGGTCAGGTTCAGGGCATGTGCAAGGATCGCCTCCACATACAGGGCAAGGGTTGGTACAAGCAACAAACAATAAACTGATGAGGGTTGCAAAAAGCAGGTTACGTTTCATAATGTTATGGTGATGTGTAAAGATAGTATTATGAATAGTGCGTGTATTGTGCGTGAATAGTGCGTGTATTGTGCGTGGATAGTGCGTGATTGATAAGTCAATTCATAGTGTCACATATTCAACGGACAGGTTCACAAACAACTTCACCAACAATATGCTTTTTAGGAGAAAAAATGTATCGGTGCGATGGTGCACCATCGCACCGATACGTCAATCAACAATTGTTAATTTTTGAATCTTAAAAATTCAATAGTAGTTTCGTAAGGTATAATTATTTCTTAACCTTAACAACGAGCTTGTTAGCAAGAACAGCAGCAGCTGTAGCAGCGTCGTCAGCAGCGTTAGGAAGGATACCAACAGAAGTCCAGTTTTGTTGGATATCGAAACCGATAGAGAATTGGTCAGCCCATTGAGCAGGGATGAGCTCCTTGAGGAGTTGGATCTCTACAGTACCGATACCGTTAACAGCTTGAGCTTCACCAATTGGGAGAGTACCCTCTGGAACGACAGCGCCCCAGCCGTTCTCAGCAGTACCTGGGTTCTCTGGGTCAGTCCACAACCAGCCAGAACCACCTACTTCACCCCACCATTTGAATACAGCAGGGTTGTAAGCAACAGCGCCCTCTTGATAGATAGCTGTCTCGAGCATATACTCAGCATCAGCATCAGTGAACTCATCACCGTAGCCACCAGTAGCAGCAGAGTTGTCAGCGTTGAGGTAGATGTGGAAAGAAGTCCAAGCGTGGTCAGTAACAACCTCCAAGTTAACCTCTACCAATACGTTGAGGTACATCTCGTCGCAGTAAACTTTAACGCTCTTAAGACCGTCCATAGAGCAACCTTCAGCGTGAACAGCAGAAGCTACATACTCAGCAGGAAGAGCATCCCAGTCAGCAGCGCTACCATCGGTAACGTCGATTGGGTTAACGTACTCGGTACCTTCACCTTCACCTTCACCGTCACCTTCACCTTCTGGTCCGTTCTTTGGTTCACAAGCGATAAAGGCCAAAGCGGCAGCGCACATAAGTGCAAATTTAAATTTCTTCATAATAATCGATTATTAAAAATGTTTATAAA
>JAFTHS010000046.1 GCA_017457295.1 Paludibacteraceae bacterium
GAGGTACAATGGTTCGCCATTAGCACCTGGCTCTTTGGTGCGGTCGAGCACGCAGATACGCTTAACAGAAGCAGGTAATGCCTCTTTGAGGTACTTGAGTGAGAATGGGCGGTAGAGATGTACGTTGATCATACCGAGTTTGTTGCCCTTCTCTGCCTCGTAGTCGATCACCTCGCGGATAGCCTCGCATGCAGAACCCATACAGATGATGATGTTCTCCGCATCAGGAGCACCGTAGTAGGTGAATGGGCGATAGGTGCGGCCGGTGATCTTGGAGATCTCGTCCATATAGTCGCTCACGATGTCAGCTACCTCGTTGTAGTATGGGTTGCAGCTCTCGCGGTGCGCGAAGAACACATCTGGGTTCTCAGCCATACCACGCATGACAGGGCGCATTGGGCTGAGCGCACGCTCGCGGAACTCTTGGAGCGCCTTCATATCGAGGAGTGGACGCAAGTCTTCCATATCGACTACCTCTACCTTTTGATACTCGTGAGAGGTGCGGAAACCGTCGAAGAAGTTGAGGAATGGCACGCGGCTCTTGATAGTAGCGAGGTGAGCTACACCTGCGAGGTCCATAACCTCTTGTACGCTACCTTCAGCCAGCATAGCGAAGCCCGTTTGGCGGCAAGACATCACGTCTTGGTGGTCGCCGAAGATACAAAGGGCATGGCTTGCCAAGGTACGAGCAGACACGTGGAAAACAGATGGGATAAGCTCACCCGCGATCTTGTACATGTTAGGAATCATGAGGAGCAGACCTTGGCTGGCAGTGAAAGTGGTAGTGAGAGCACCTGCGTTGAGTGCGCCGTGCACAGCACCTGCAGCACCTGCCTCAGATTGCATCTCTTGTACCAACACTGTCTCGCCGAAGAGGTTCTTGCGACCTGCTGCAGCCCACTCGTCCACGTTCTCCGCCATAGGAGAAGATGGGGTGATAGGATAGATGGCAGCCACCTCGGTGAACATATACGCGATATGCGCCGCAGCAGCGTTACCATCAAGGGTTAAATACTTTTTTTGTTTCATCTTTTTTGTATATTAAATAGTTAAAATAGTTTTTCTAGTTGGGCTAGTTGAACTAGTGGCAATAGGCTATAGGCAATAGGCGATTGGCTATAGGCTAGTATAGGAAACCGAAGAGCCAGAGCGGGATGTTCTTTTGGCTGCCGACTTCGAGGTCGCCGATAGCGCAGTAGCGGATACCCGTCTTGCTTGGCGTGGTGGCACAAGCGTCCATGTAGTACTTGCCATCGATGATGAACATCGCACTACGGTCGGTGGCGTTGATCTTATGATTGCCGTGCAAAGCATTGTAGAAGAACGTCTCGGCGATGGTTTGGCGGTCGATATCGCGTACAGACGTAGCAAAACATAAATTACTATTCTGCATATATACCTTGGTAGGTTTGAGCGGGAACTGCTTGCCCTCGGGATAAAGGAGGTTGAGGAGTCGCGCATCCTTGAGGTACTTGATATAGTTCATCGTGGTAGAACGCGAGCAATCAATAGCTTGTGACAAGTTACTCACATTCAAACTACATGGCGTTTCTTGCAACATTAGATGAAGCAGTTTGCGCAACTTAGGCAAACTGGAGACTTCAATCTGCTTGATAAGAAGCACATCTACCTCCAAGATCATATTCATCATCTTGAGCAAGGACTCGGAGAAATCGTGTGGCTCAAGGAAGAGAGGATAATAGCCATGATGGAGATAATCTTTGAAATAATCCAATGGCTTGATGCGCTGGCTGATACGATGCGCGATATCAATATGGTGGTGCAGGATATCTTCTAAGGTAAAGACGGGGAACTTGAGCCCCAAAGTGACATTCAGATATTCACGAAAACTGAATCCACGGAGATTGTAAGGATGAACAATGGTACCAATATCACGATTGTCCTCTACCAGACGCATCACCGAAGAAGCAGTGAAAATAATATGCAGATTAGGATAGCGGAAATAGCATTGGCTAAGTTCGCGCGACCAGTTGGGGTACTTGAAAGCTTGGTCAATGAGCAGAGTATGTCCCCCCGCTGCTACAAACTCGCCCGCAAAGTCGACAAGCGAATGTTCGGTAAAATAGAAATCGTTGAAGTTCACATAGAGCGTACGCTTGCTTAGATCAGGATTGGTAGTACGCAACTCCTTGGCATAGTTGAGGAGAAAATCAGTCTTGCCTACTCCGCGTCCGCCCTTGACAGCAATAAGGCGATCGCTCCAATTGATCTCGTCCATGAGCACACGGCGAGCAGGTACGTGGACATGCTCTACCAAATAGTTATGTGTCTTATAAAACGCTTCTAACATACAAAACAACAATTAAATCTACCGCGCGGGTAACAGACATATTATTTCACGCTGCAAAGGTACAACTTTTTTTCCAAATTTGCAACATCTAAGTAGCATTTTAATAAAAAAAAGAAAATCCCCAAGCGAACTTGGGGATTTTGCATTTCTGTCATTGCAATTTTATTTGGAAATTGCGCCGCTTGGGCAAACATCAGCACAAGTGCCGCACTCTGTGCACAAGTCAGCATCAATTGTGTAAATGTCACCCTCAGAAATTGCGCCCATTGGGCACTCATCAATACATGTACCGCAAGCGATACAATCTTCTGAAATTACGTAAGCCATAATCGTTTTAATTTATTGTTAAAAAGTATTAAATGTTGCAAAGTTTCAAATGTCGGTGCAAAGGTACAACAAAAAAATCAAAGTACCAAATATTAGGGATTAAATTTTACAAAAAAACACTTTATTTCTTTTTCTTTGCACTTTGCATGGCAGCCAGAAGTTGTGCATTCGGACCAGTCAACTGCTTATCTACTAGTCCTTTTTGTTTGGCGAATGTAGTCCAGTTTTTGGCACCCTTCTCCTTGATAGGCATCCCCAATTGTAGGTAGTGGCAATAGGCAATACCGAGTGCATCGGTGGCATCCAATTTTTTAGGCATCTGTTCGTCGGGTATATGCAAAAAGCGCTGGAGCATATCGGCTACTTGATGTTTGTCGGCATGTCCGTTGCCCGTGATGGCCATCTTAACTTTCATAGGAGAATACTCCACAACGGGTACATCCTTGGATAATGCCGCAGCAATAGCGACGCCTTGTGCGTGCACGATTTTTATCATGGTTTGAGGGTTCTTGTCCACGAATTGCGACTCGATGGCCAGGACCGTGGGACGATGCTTATCAATCAGCTCCTGCAAGAAAAAGAACTCGCGTTGCAGACGGGCATATTGGTCGTCCAACTTGTGGACGTCGAAGACACCAAAATCCCATATTTCTACCTTGCTGCCAAGCGTATGGATAATGGCATAGCCCATATAGAGCGTGCCCGGATCGACGCCCAAAATGATATGTTCTTTTACCAGTTTGTCAAGCATTTTATGGTATCTTCAATCAGTCCGTCTTTTTCGTGACGCAAGGAATCGAGTACAACTACTCGCTTGTGCAATACAATGGTGTCGCCAGGGGACAGTTTTTGCGTAATTGAGTATCCAATCACATCCTGCTTCTCCACCTTGATAGGGCGTTGCGTAACAGCAATTCCATTGCGTGTCATGTGGCAGTCCATAGCACAGCATACCTGCACATTCAGCGGCTGCATCTGTAACCAAAGCCAACAATAGTCGTCTCCTACATGGTTCATGAGCGGGCACCATTTATCGGCATCTTCTCCGCCTCGCAGCACAGCAATAATGGTGATGGGTCCCGTGTAGTTGATAGAACGAACGGAATAATGCAACTCCATGGCCTCTTTCTTATCGACCAACAACTGGCGTTGCGCTATGATCTCGAGTGTGTGCCCTTTGGGCGATGTGGCAACGAAACGGCGCTCTAGCAGGGGTTGATTCTTATGCAAGCAACGATAGAATTGCTTGACCTGCCACTCGTTTAAATCGAGGCGCTCGTCATGCAAGCGCACCGATATAGCCGATATATTTAATATAGGTGTTTCTATGTCCTTTACATAGGTACACAATCGCATTGCACCCGAATAATGCTCTTCGAAATGCGCCGTCTGACACAAATAGTCGTTGGAAAAGGTGAGTTGCTGCTCGAGTGAGGTTTCCTCGGCAGGCACCCACTCTTGCTGCTCGATAGACCAAGTATTGTATTGTAACATTGTATTATTGCCTTTTGAAAAAGTTGTTGCTCTATAGTCTGCTTATTTGGTAGTTTCTCGCACAATCAAATCGGTAGGTACCATTTCCGTCTGAGGAATCCTGGTATCGCCCTCTAATCGGCGCAGCAATCGCGTCATTGCTCGTTTGCCTATTTCTACGCCATGCTGCTGCACGGTGGTTAGCATGGGTTGGGTAGCTCGGCACAATGGAGCATCGGAGAAGCCACAAATAGATAGTTCTTCGGGGATTTTGATTCCTAATATCTTAGCCGCATGCAATACCCCTGCAGCACTATCATCGTTCACGCAGAAGATGGCATCAGGTGCATTCTCGCGTTGCAAGATACTAGGTGCTGCCACAATGGCCTTGGACCGCGTATCACACTCGATGATAGAATCTT
The DNA here is from genome assembly GCA_017457295.1 of Paludibacteraceae bacterium. Taxonomy (GTDB): domain Bacteria; phylum Bacteroidota; class Bacteroidia; order Bacteroidales; family Paludibacteraceae; genus Colicola. Next base: position 4,534 of record JAFTHS010000046.1, read on the forward strand.
CCGACATGGGGATAGAATAATGCTGCAACGCATCGCGCCAACCTTGATAGCGACGTCGCGACACTTCCAAAGACATAGACGAAGATAGGTACATGATATTCTGACGTCCAGTCTGAATCAGATACTCTACTGCGTTGAAAGCACCCATATAATCGTCAGATACGACTTGGTCGCACTTGAGCGAAGGGCATGGTCGATCGTAGAGAACCAAAGGAATAGCATTGTCGAGAACGTCCTGCAAGTGCTGCAAATGACTGGTTTGCTTGCTCACTCCCACCAACATACCCGCTACGCGACTGCCGATAAGCGTTTGCACAGCCTGCCTCTCTTTGACCACATCCTCGCCAGTTTGGCATATAAGAATCTGGTAACCCGCTTCGTTGGCCGTTTGCTCGATGCCATCGAGAACAGAAGAGAAGAAGTGATGATTGAGTTCGGGAATGACCACACCGATAGTGGTATTCTTGCTTGTACGTAGGTTACTAGCCATGAGATTTGGCTTGTAGTTGAGGCGATGAGCGCACTCACGCACAAGGGACTTGGTTTTCTCGCTGATATCTGGGTGGTCTTGCAGAGCACGGCTGACAGTGGAAACAGAGATGTTTAACTCGTGCGCAATGTCCTTAATAGTGATTGGCTTCATATGGCTTATTTCTTGTCTTCATCTAAGCGTTCGCGGCTGCGTATGGCACCACGGAAAATAACCAATACAGCACCTGCAACCAACACATAATCGGCATAGGGCTGGATATTCATCATGCTCATGATGGCACCCGCAAGCAGTACCGCAAAACCAATAATTAATAGTATGTTACTCTTCTTCATAGCATAAAAACAAATGAACATTAGTCAACCAAATACACGTCCTCTTGGTCGGTGTGCATCAGGTATTTCTCGCGAGCAAAGCGCTCTAGACTATCCGTATTCTCCAAGATTCGCAACGTATGCTCCGCCTCGCGAATATCCTGATTGGTAGCCTCGATTTGCTGCTCCATCGAGCGAATCTTCTTAGCGCGTTTCACAAACTGGATTAAACTGTGGTCGCCCACAAACACAAAGATTGATGCAAAAACAATGATAACTATAACATACTTGTTTATCAGTACGTTGTAGCACTTTTTCATCCATGTTTCTTTTTCCATAATTTTAGTAGGTTTATATTATTTCGCAAATTTTCTGCAAAGATACTGCAAATTTTCGGTATTTGCAAATTATTTGCACAAATTGTTGCATTACTATAAAAAAATAGACTTGTCTGAAGTGTCAAACAAGTCTATCCAATGCAAACTTTTGCGTATTCGTTGTGCAACTATTTGCGCTTTAGATGAGTTCTTTGATGAAGTAGAAGACCATCATTCCGCAACAAATAAGTTTGAGTATCGTGCCAGTGAGCAAGCCGATGAAAGACCCCATTCCTGCACGAAGGGCACGATTGAGATTGGAATTAGCAGATGGTTGGGCAGCACTATTCTGCGATTGAGCAGTAGCAGTTTGCGACTGAGGTCCAGATGCTTGAGGGTGGCGATTAAAATATATCAGTTCGCCCAATACTGCGCCCAAGAATGGACCAATAATAATGCCCCAAGGGCCCATAAACAGACCAATAACCAAACCTATGGTACTACCCCACACTCCCCATCTGGAACCACCAAACTTCTTCGTTCCCCATGCGGGAATGAAATAGTCAAGCAACTGAATCACCACCACAATGACAGCCCAAATGGTGAGGAACTGCCATGAGAATTGCACACGGTCGGTGAAATGCAACAAGAGCAAGCCCACGTAGGATAGTGGCACACCTGGTAACACCGGAGCTACGCAACCAATAATGCCTATCAGAAGGCATAATGCGCCAAGAATAATAAGAACTATATCCATCAGAATTGCACTTGTGGTGCTTGTTCTGCACCTTCGTTAGCTTCAAAATATGGGCGTTTCTCCGCATTCATTGCGTTGGCAATGAGGTTGGTAGGGAAACGGCGAATGAGCGTATTGAACTGGCGAGCCACCTCGTTGAAGTTGTTGCGCGCAACAGTAATACGATTCTCTGTACCCTCCAATTGCGATTGCAATGCACCGAAGTTCTGGTTGGCCTTCAAGTCAGGATAGTTTTCAGAGATTGCCATCAGTCTGCCCAATGCTTGACTAAGTTCGCCTTGTGCCGCTTGGAAAGCCGCCAATTGCTCAGTAGTAGCATTGGTAGGATCAACCACCACCTGAGTAGCTTTGGCACGAGCAGCAATAACCCCTTGCAGCGTTTCGCTCTCATGTGCAGCATAACCCTTGACGGTCTCAACCAAGTTAGGAATCAAATCTGCACGACGCTGGTATTGATTCTCCACTTGCGACCAGGCTGTATTGACGTTCTCTTCTGCACTAATAATTGCGTTGTAGCGACCAATGCCCCATACAACCGTGATTGCTAGTACACCTAGTACTACAATCCAAATAATCGTTTTCTTATTCATAATTCTTAATGTTTGATTCATTATTCTTGCTTAAAACTTGCCTCCTGCGCCACCTCCGAAAGTGCTCCCTCCGCCAAAGCCGCCACCAAAACTGCCGCCTCCAAAGCCACCACGAGAACCACCGCCCGTAATAACTACCGCGGGCACCTCTTTGGGGATGATATAGGTTTTCTGCTCTTGATGCCCACAATGTTTGCAACAATAAGTGCGTACACCTAATCCTTCTTTACGCGTGGTGGCACGATTGATAATCTGTTCACCCGTCTTCTTTAAACCACGTTTGCCACATTTAGGACATTTCTTAGGCATCAGTAGCAAAACGACAATCAAGGCAAAGATTAAGCAGGGGACACCCACGAAATAAAACAACTCTAACCAACCATTTCCCTCGGATTCATCGGCATAATGATAGCGATTGGTAGCCGATGTCATCTGGCGTAACTCTTCGGGCGCAGCACCATCGGTGCACACCTCATATATACGCAACGCACCCAATGCCATGGCATCCGAATAATTGGCCTGGCGCAAGGGCTCCATCATCGTTTTTTGTATGATGTCATTGCAAACAGCATCGGTCAGAATACCCTCGATGCCGCCTCCCGTCATAATACGGATATCGCGCGACTCAATAGCCAAAAACAATAGCACACCCGTATTCTTGCCCTCCTTGCCAATCCCCCAACGCTGGAAGAGTTCGTAGCAGAAATCGAACGCATCTAACTCGCCGATACTATTGACCGCCACCACACAGAGTTCCACCTGCGTGGAGTCTTCTAATTGCTGAGCTAAACGATTGAGAAAAAGGACCTCATTAGGATGGACAATCTCATCGGGATTGCACACATAATTGGTGCGATTGTGCGTCTTTGGATTGGGTAAAGAGGTAGGCGTATATACCGCTGCTTGCAACAAAAGAGCAAGCAAAGAGAATACAAAAATTAGGTTTAGTCGTTTCATTGTAGCATAATTTTCGCGGCAAAGGTACTACAAATTTCGCGAATATGCAAAAAAAATGTTATTTTTAGTGGGAAAAGCCCGCTGGTTTGTCGGTCGTTCATAGGATGAAGGTTCATGAATCACTAATTAATCACTAACTAATCACTAATTAATCACTAATTAATCACTAATTAACGACAGCAAATCAAAAGGAAAATGAAAGGAGGAAAAGCGAAAGGAAAAAAGTAAAAAAGGAAATAGAGAACAAAAGGATAAAAGAATAACTACGGCAACGAATGTATATTTTTTCTTACAAAAATGAAGATTAGGAGCAGTTTGGCACAGTATTTGTAACAATAATCTAAAGAAATATGCGGCATTGTTTGTGCCCAATCAGTATGCAATATTTGGATAAATAATAATACCATTTACATATTATGCAAACAACTGTAGATATTCGTGAACTGCAAGAGCGCATCGAGCGCGAGAGTTCATTCGTTGATGCCCTGACCATGGGCATGAATCATGTGATTGTAGGTCAAAAGCACTTGGTGGAAAGTCTTTTGATAGGTTTGTTGGCTGACGGACATATCCTATTGGAAGGTGTTCCCGGTTTGGCAAAGACATTGGCAATCAAGACATTGGCTCAGTTGGTAAGAGCCGACTTCAGTCGTATTCAGTTTACTCCTGACTTGCTTCCAGCCGACGTGGTAGGTACACAAATCTACTCGCAAAAGACGGAAGAATTTAAAGTGAAACAAGGTCCAATCTTCGCAAACTTCGTGTTGGCAGATGAGATTAACCGTGCTCCAGCGAAAGTGCAATCAGCATTGCTTGAGGCCATGCAAGAGCGTCAAATCACTATCGGCGAGCAGACCTATCCGTTGGATGAGCCATTCTTGGTGCTGGCAACCCAAAACCCAATCGAGCAAGAAGGTACCTATCCATTGCCAGAAGCACAAACCGACCGTTTCATGCTCAAAGTGGTGATTGGCTACCCAAAGAAAGATGAAGAGATGCAAATCATTCGCCAAAACATTACAGGCGAGAAAATCAACGTGGTGCCAATTCTGAATACCGATGAGATAGCCAAAGCACGAAAGATAGTTCGCGAAGTATATATCGATGAGAAGATTGAAAAATACATTGTGGATATCGTGTTTGCAACCCGTCAGCCAGAAGCATACGGATTGGATAACCTGAAGCCAATGATTCAGTTTGGCGGTTCACCACGTGCAAGTATCAACTTGGCATTGGCAGCACGTGCATATGCTTTCATCCATCGTCGCGGCTACGTGATTCCAGAGGATGTGCGCGCCGTTTGCTACGATGTGCTCCGTCATCGCATTGGACTGACCTACGAGGCAGAAGCCAATAATATGACCACCGAAGATGTGATTACAGAGGTGCTGAACGCAGTGCAAGTGCCATAATTATAGGTTATAGGACGCCCTTTGGGCTATAGGACGCGGCTATGCCGCTATAGGTTATAGGACAGATTATGACTTCAGAAGAATTACTAAAACGGGTACGGAAGATAGAGATAAAGACTCGTAAGTTGAGCAAGAATATCTTCGCAGGCGAATACCACTCGCAGTTCAAAGGACGCGGTATGGCGTTCTCGGAAGTGCGTGAGTATCAGCCCGGCGACGATGTGCGCTCTATTGACTGGAACGTAACCGCACGACTCAACAAACCCTATATCAAGGTGTTTGAAGAAGAACGCGAGTTGACTGTAATGCTGCTGGTGGACGTGTCGGGTAGCCGCAACTTTGGTACACTGAGCCAAATGAAGCGCGACATGATGGCCGAAGTGGCAGCGACATTGGCATTCTCCACGATTGCGAACAACGATAAGGTAGGCGTGATATTCTTCTCGGATAAAATAGAGAAATACATCCCCGCACAAAAAGGCAAGACCCACGTGCTGCATATCATTCGCGAGTTGCTGAGCTTTGAGCCCAACTCCAAAGGTACGGACATGGCACAAGCCCTGCAATACTTTGCCAACGCGCAAAAACGCCATTGCACGGCATTCCTGATCTCTGACTTTATCGGAGCAGGGGCTGTGGATAAACCACTGCTGATTGCCTCAAATCGACACGAAGTGAATGCCATACAGATATACGACCGCCGCGAAGCCGAACTGCCTAACATAGGACTGGTGAAGTTCCACGATGCAGAATCGGACAAAGACCTATGGATAGACACTTCACTAGCAACCGTTCGCAATGACTATGCACAAGCATGGAAACAAAATCAAGATTTGCTGGAGCAACTCTTTACGCGCACAGGTGTGAACCACATCAGCGTGCGCACCGATGAAGATTATGTGAAAGCCCTAATGCACTTATTCAGATGCTAACAACGATTTTGGCACTGGTGGTTAGTGCCGCAATAGATAGTACCACCCTTTTCATTGGTGATCAGACCGATTTGCACTTGCGCGCTACCTGCGAAGCAGGTGAGCAAGTACAGATGCCCGTACTGGCAGAGCAACTGGTGGATGGCATAGAGATAGTGGATCGCACCATCGTGGATACCACCACGCTGCAAGATGGCCGCGTGCAATACAACCAATACCTGACATTGACCTCGTTTCAAGACTCGCTGTTCTACATTGAGCCATTAGCATTCGTGAGCGGCGATGACACGATATGGAGCGAATCGCTGATGCTGAATGTGGTGCAACCATTCGAGATGGACAGCACGGACATGGCAATCACCGATATTAAAGGCATTTACAAAGCGCCTATCTGGTGGTGGGGCATACTGCGTTGGGTGCTGTTGGCATTGGCTATAGCAGGTGTAGGCGTAGGAGGATACTACCTCATCACTTACCTGCGCAATCGTTTTGGCGATGCGTCCGCGACGGATGTGCCTACGGAGCCATTGCGCCCTGCAGAGGAAGTGGCACTAGAGAAACTGGATGCCATCCGCGAGCAGAAGATATGGCAAAGCGGGCAAGTAAAAGAATATCATACACAGCTGACCGATGTGGTGCGCGAGTATATCGCTCGTCGCTTTGAGGTGAGCAGTACGGAGCAGACGTCCGACGAGACACTGCGTGCTATGCGCGGACTGCTCAGCGATAAGAAAGAACTGTATGAAGACTTGCGTAAGATGCTGACACTAGCGGATCTGGTGAAGTTTGCTAAATGGACCACCACTCCCGATGAGAACGAACTGAGTCTGCGTAGCGCGTATGCTTTTGTCAAAGAGACTACACCTATCGAAGAAGAACAAAAGGAAAGTTAAATTGTACATTGTCCAATTGTAAATACTATGACATTTGCTAACCCTGGATATTTATTTCTGCTCCTGCTATTGATCCCTGTAGTAGGCTGGTACATATGGAAACTGCGCCACGCTCGTGCTTCGGTGCAATTGTCGTCCACCGACAGTTTGCAACGCCAACCTAAGAGCGTCCGCGTATGGCTGATACACGTGCCGTTTGCATTGCGTGTAGGTGTGATTACGCTGCTATCGTTGGCACTGGCACGCCCACAACTGAGCAACCGTTGGCAATCGGAATCCACCGAAGGTATTGATATCATGATGGCATTAGACATCTCTGGCACAATGCTGGGCGAAGATCTGAAGCCCAACCGCTTGGAAGCAGCTAAGGCAGTGGCTACCGACTTTGTACTATCGCGCCCCAATGACCAAATTGGATTGGTGGTGTTCGCAGGTGAAAGCTTTACGCAATGTCCATTGACTACCGACCATGCTGTGTTGGTGAACTTGTTTCAGTCGGTGAAATTTGGCATGATTGAAGACGGAACAGCTATTGGTTTGGGATTGGCCAATGCCGTGAACCGCATGAAAGATTCGGAAACCAAATCAAAAGTAGTGATTCTGCTGACCGACGGAAGTAATAACCGCGGCGATATCGATCCTATGACTGCAGCTGAGATAGCCAAGACCTTTAATATACGCGTATATGCGATAGGCGTGGGTAGTTATAGCAAAGAGGTGCGAGTGCCTATCTACACACCATATGGTGTACAATATGGCACAATGAGTTCGGAGTTTGATGAGAGCACGCTGCGCAATATCGCACAGATGACAGGCGGCGAGTATTTCCGCGCCACCGACAACAATAGTCTAAAAGCTATTTACCAACAAATCGACCAATTAGAAAAAACAAAGATACGTGTTCGCGAATACTCCAAACGCACCGAGCATTTTGCGCCATTCCTATTAGCGGCATTGCTCTGCCTGCTGACGGAATTGCTGCTACGCTTCTTTGTACTGCGAACCATATCAGAGTAATATCCTTGAAAACCCTTAATACTTTTAGAACTTTCAACCTCATAGAATATGTTTCGATTTGCAGATATAGAAATGCTTTGGTGGCTACTAACAATACCTGTGTTTGTAGTAGCGTACGTTCTGATTACTCGCCACAAACGCCGCCAATTGAGTGAATTTGGAGATCCCGAATTGATGGCACAACTGATGCCCGATGCTTCTAAGAGTCGTCCTATAGTGAAGTTCGCATTGCTGATGGGAGCACTCAGTTTGCTCATCATTGCTGCGGCACGTCCACAATATGGACAACAAGAGAAAACTGTGAAGCGTCAGGGTATCGAAGTAATGGTGGCGTTGGATATTTCCAATTCTATGCTCGCCGAAGATGTAGCCCCCAATCGCCTTGACCGTGCAAAGCAAATGCTGAGCAAGATGATTGATAATATGGTGGATGACAAAGTAGGATTGGTAGTATTCGCTGGTGAAGCGTTTACGCAATTGCCTATCACATGCGACTACGTATCGGCGAAGATGTTCCTCAATACCATTTCGCCCAAATTGATTCCTACACAAGGTACTGCTATTGGCGCAGCTTTGCAAACAGCTATCCGTTCATTCGGCAGC
>JAFTHS010000098.1 GCA_017457295.1 Paludibacteraceae bacterium
AAATAATAACTAATAAATAAATCGTTTAACTACTAAAATTTTACAACTATGGCAACAAAGAAACAAACACAGAACCAAGCAACAGAGCAAACAACTGCCCAAGTATCAAGCAAAATGAGAGCGTACCGCGAACACCTCAAACTCATAACTAAAGGGCTTGTAGAAATGGCAACGGCAGCAGGTCGCACCGAGTTTAAGCGTAACGATTTACTCCGTGAGTGCTACAATGTAGTAGGTCAAGAAATGGACACTTTCGAGGGATGGAAAGCCAAAGGCGCACAAGTTCGCAGAGGAGAGCATGCCTATCTATTTTGGGGCGCACCCGTAACCACCGAGCAAGGTCACACCTATTACCCTGTAGAGTTCAAGTTTACACGCGAGCAAGTAATTATAAATAATAAGTAAAATCCGCCAACGGGGAGAGCAATCTCCCCAACGGCACAAAACCACAAAAACATGGAAAAAAAACTCTATCGTGAGGAACTCACCCAAATGGAAATCAACGCGCACCGCGCAAGTTTGAACGGAGAGCCAGCAGTTTATTGCGGCACATATGGAAAGTACAACAACGGCGATATTTCGGGCATGTGGGTAGATGTGGCAAGCTTTACCGATTACGAGGAATTTATGGAGTTTTGCGAGCGCGTGCATGCAGATGAGGAAGATGTGGAGCTCATGTTCCAAGATTACGAGGGCTTCCCATATTCTTGGTATAGTGAGAGCGGCATGGGCGAGGAAATTTTGACAGAATAAAAGAGTTTGCCGCCTTAGATAATGACAAGCGCGAGGCATACGAGGCGTATTTGGACAATTACGACAGCGAGGCGAGCGTGGAAGATTTCAACGATTGCTATCAAGGGCATTTTGATTGTCCCGAAGATTTCGCGGAGCAACTCTATTTTGAGCTTTACGAGATACCCGCACATCTTGAGAACTTCATAGATTGGGGCGCAGTTTGGCGCAATTTGGACACGGGCGGAGATTATACCGAATTTGATGGTCACATCTTCCGCACTTGATAAGTTGCCAAAATCGCGGGCGAGGTTGAAAAACCTCGCCTATCTTTTTGCGCAGCGGGTCACATCAAGACTGGCGAAAATCGCGCTCGCTCCCTAACGGAAGCTCGCTAACACTTCAGCGTGATGATGTCCCGAATGTTGGTCGTGTAGCAGGGGGAGAGTTTCTCTTTTTTCGTGAGTGGTTTGTCCGTGCTGAGCACTTGTGTGGCTATTTTGACAGCCGTCTTGCCATACTGGTTGTTGATATGATCGATGGCTTTTTGTAGTCGTTCATCGCGCTCCTTGGGTCGCTCGTCAAAGAGCATTTGCTGGGCATTGTCTGCTGAACTTAGGTTCATCAGTACCACACCTGCTTTCTTATATGGATAGGGCTTCCATTGCTTGCGCAGAGCGGCCAGCATGTAGCCAATTAGTTCGGTTGTGATGGCTGTAGGGAAGGGTAGTGTCACTACCTGATGGATTACCTGCATATCCTCTTCGGCAAAGCGCGAGGTGTGCGCATATACGATAAACTGACGACACAGACTGTGCTGTTTACGTAGTTTCTCGGCGCAGTAACTCATGAAGTCTGCCAATGCTTTTTCCAAGGTGGCTCGATCGGTAATGCCTCGCTCAAAA
>JAFTHS010000047.1 GCA_017457295.1 Paludibacteraceae bacterium
AGTAATTGAGCGTTGCGCACTCATGCACGACTGCGGTGATAAGACCGAGGATATGTTGGCTATGTGGTCACGTGTCAAGGGCGACAACCTGAGTAGCGGATTGGTGATATTCATCATCGTTGTATTGGTGCTCATCATGGTAGTGGTGATTATCCAAGCCATCAATCGCAAACGCCAACGCGACATGCAACGCAAAAAACGTAACCGTAGAAGATAATTACCTATTACCTACAAACATATGAACAAACGATTATGTATAGTTTTCTTGTTGACACTGAGTAGCATCTGCTATCTTGGTGCACAAGATTATGAACGAGATTTTAGAGCAGCACAACAGGCATTCCAAGAACGCCTTAAAACTGCTCCTAATACCCTTAAGCAACACTTGAGCAATTATCCATACTCGCCCTATAGCGATGAGATACTACTGATGGAAGGTGTTTTACAGACAGAAAAGGGCAAGTACAAACAAGCCACTAAAGTGTTCAACAAAGTGGAGGCAAAAAACCTTTCGCGAGAAACACAACCCATGTTGTATTTCTACGCTGGTTATGCTTTGATTCAACAGAAGCAATACGAAAAAGCTTTGTCCCTATTTTTACGACTAAAGAATCAAAAGTCCACCTATGCTCCGCATGCTAGATATTATGCAGGATACTGCTACTACTGTATGCAAGATTTTCCACAAGCTATGGCTGAATTCTTATCGGTGGAGCATCTCGGGGTATATAAAAAAATCGCTCCTTATTACATTGTGCAAATATACTATGCACAACATCAATATGATAAGGTATATGATCGAGCAGAAGAATTGTTAAGAACTTATCCTGATAATGCCAACAACGATGAATTGCATCGCATGTTGGGCGAGATGTATTATCAAGATAGCTTGTATGTTGAAGCAATACAACATTTAGAAACATATCGCACCAAACGCCACGAACAAAAGAAAGACATTCTTCGCAATGACATTTATTTACTAGGTATGGCCAACTACTATACCCGTAATTATCAAGCTGCGATTGACAATCTTAAACTGGTAAAACAAATCGAAGACTCGATTTCGGAAAATACCTGCTTGCACCTTGGACATAGTTACCTCAGATTAGACGATTTAGAGAAAGCCAAGCTGTCGTATGCCGCTGCTATGCGTTTCAAAATCAATGATCGTTTGCGCGAAGAAGCTATGTACAACTACGTACAAATCACATACTTGCAGGGGTCCGCATTAGGCGAAAACATTACTGCTTTTAATGATTTTTTGCGCGAATATCCAAACACGCAATATGCTAATAAAGTGTATGCTCTCATGGGAGATATGTACATGACAAGCAAAAACTACAAATCGGCATTAGAAGCATTAAGCGAAATCAAGAACCCTAATGAGGAACTGAAAAATACGATGCAATATCTGCGTTATCAAATGGGTATTGATGCTTTTCTACAAAATAAAATGCAAGATGCTGTGACATGGATGAGCGAAGTCATCGAAAACGCAAATGGAACATCAGATTACAAAACCGAAGCCTATTATGTTCGTGCTGAGAGTCATTATCGACTCCATCAGTATGATGCTTGTTTAACAGATTTGAAACAATATAATGCACAGCCAAATGTAAATAAATCAAGCAACCAACAAGCAGCACTCTACTTGAAAGGATATGCCTATTTCAACCAGCAACAATTGACAGATGCGCAGACAGTATTCAGCAACTACATTGCACAAACAGACACTACAAATGTCACATACGCAGATGTGTTGAATCGTTTAGGTGATTGCAGCTTCAATAGCCGCCATTTTGAAGATGCTATCAAGCTTTATGAGCAAGTCGTTTCGCATAAAGGAGCTGGTGCGGATTATGCGTTATTCCAAAAAGGATATGCATTGGGGCTATTGCATCGTTATGATGAAAAGATACAAGCGATGCAACAAATCAACAATCTCTATCCTCGCTCCGATTATGCTGATGATGCGCTATACGAAACGGCTCGAGCACAATTGCAACTAGAAAAAAGCGATGCTGCAATTCTAACCTACAACAAATTGCTCAAGCAATATCCAAACAGCAATAAAGCTGCTAAATCGGCATTGGAGTTAGGCATGGCCTATCGCACGTTGAAACAGTATGACAACGCCACCCAAGCATTCAAACAAACCATTGAACGTTATGCTGGCAGCGAGGAAGCATATGCTGCATTAGAGGGTTTAGAGCAGGTATATGTGGAAAACAACCAGATTGGAGATTACCTTGCCTACACTAAAACGCTCACCAGAATGAACATGCAAGCGGCTACGAGCGAAGATTCATTGGTATATGTAACAGCCGAACTGCAATATATGATGGGCAACTACGAGCAAGCGGCTGCTGGCTTAACCACTTATCTCACGTCTTATTGTCCCGGAGGACGTTATTGCATGACGGCTCAATACTATGCTGCGAATAGCTATTATCGTTTAAAGCAATACGACGCTGCCATTGACCAATATAGCGCTTTAGCAGAAATAAGTGGCAGTCCATACATGGAAGAGGCATGCATGCGCGTGGCAGAACTAAGTTACGACAAAAAAGAGTACCACACTGCCTTGTACTATTTCCAACGGATGAAGGAAGTAGCATCATCATCTGCTATGCGTACAACGGCTCAATTGGGAGTCTTACGTTGCAGTTATAATACCGACAATATTGCAGCTACTATTAAGGAGGCCACAACGTTGCTTGAACAAGAAAATTTGGCAGAAAACATTCGCAAAGAAGCACTTTATTGCCGAGCAAAAGCCCATATCAAAGAACAGCAATATGGTCTAGCAGTCGTGGATTTGACACCAATATCCAAGGAAGTACGTACGGTTGTTGGAGCCGAAGCCAAATATGAACTAGCTAATTGCTATTTCCTTTTAGGAGCTATTGATATGGCAGAGCAAGAAGTAATGTCATTCATGCAAATGCAAACCACTCAACAATATTGGCTTGCCAAGAGTATGATTCTATTAGCTGACATCAACCTACAACGCAACGATTCTTTCCAAGCTAAGCAATATCTCTTGGCACTACAAGCCAACTACAAACAGACTGATGACATCCAATCTATTGTGGCTGAGAAGTTACGTGCATTAGAAGAGAAAGAAGAAACACCCGAAATAGAGGAGGAAGAAACATTATGAAACGTACAGCAAGCATTCTTATTATATTTGCAGCAATCAGTGTCTATGCCCAGCAAGACACCATTAGCCGTGTAGTTACCGTAGAACGTGACTTTCAACCTGCCATCCAAAGTGCAGGAAAAATCAACCAAACGCCATCAGTTTTACAGCATAAACTGCAGCTCAATCCTGTTGTGTATTCCACCTATACCACACCTCTATCTGTAGGATACAACATCTACCCGCTGCAGGCATCTGAAACGCGTTTTACTCCACAGGCGCCACTAAATGGTATTATGGAGTTTGCTGCTGGTTATCGCAACACTCATTTTCTTTTTAATTATGGTATTCACCAAAAAAAGAAAATGTCGCTCAATCTCTATGCCAACCATGATGCGTATTGGGGAAAAGATGCTCTATCACAATCTAGATTGGGTATGTTAGTTACTCGTCACTTCTCTGCGTCGGACTTCTATTTCGGTTTAGAGGGGAACAACGATTATTTCACCTACTATGGTCAATACTTCAATGGCAGCAATGGATTAGTTAAATCCTCTAATATTGATGCGCAAACCATATGGCAAGTCAACACGAAGATTGGCATACAATCTACCAAAGACACCCCAATTCAATACCATATACAAACGGGTTATGCTGCTTTTATGCCTACCAATTATTATGGCAATCTAGTGGAGCATCAAGTGCGTACACATCTTGACTTATTTTGGACAAACAAAACCCATAGTGCAGGAGCAAATGCATATGTGCAAAACAACATACAGGTAGACAATCCAGAACTTACCTCAGGAGAAAGTAACATCATATCACGTCATGCTATTCGTATAGAACCTTTCTACGAGTATAACAACAAACACATCCACCTGCACCTTGGTGTAAATATCGACTTGAATGTGGGTACTGGCGAGCTATTGAGTAGCGTAAAGAACCTCAGTTTCGCACCTTCTCCTAACGTTCAATTCGAATGGCACATGATGGATAATATTTTCCACATCTACGCACAAGCTGAAGGTTCATATGGCATCGGATCCTTAGAAGAATATCTTGGATACAATCGATATTTGAATATAGTAGAAGGACTTCGCTTCAATCAACCTCGTTCCTACACTCCTGTAGATGCACAAGTCGGCTTCAAGATTCGCCCCGCCAAAACACTACTCATTGATCTTTACGGAGGGTATGCATATTTTATAGGCGCATGTAATATGCACGCAGAGCAACGTTATGACAGTGAGGGCATTGCGTACTATAGTTTATGGCAGAGCGATTACCAACGTTGGAAAGTAGGTGCAAACCTCCACTACCATTACCGCGATATTTTGGAAATCAATTTGGATGGTAACTATTATTTCTATCAGCAACAACCTATTCCATCTATGGATCCAGAGAGTCCATATTTTCAAGAAACTCGTATCAAAGGCACTCATATTTTTGACCGCCCTAATTGGGATATCAGAGCGCGCCTTGACGTACATATTGACTCTAAATGGAGCATTTATTCCGAGAATTATTTTGCAGGAAGCAGAATGGCTTTTGTTCAAAAATATCCAGGTGGTGCCTCTGCTGTCGAACTCAAACCAATCATCTCGTTAAATCTTGGTGCTCAATATGCTATCAACCGTTGGTTAATTGTGTATGCACAATTAAATGATTATCTCAACCGCAAGAGCGATATCTTCTACGGATATCAATCACAAGGTATTCATTTCTTATTGGGTGTAAGGTGGAAATTCTAAGCCACCTTATATCCATTCCTAATGTGCTTCACATACACTCTTTTCTTTTCTGCCACTTATCTTCCTTATATCCTCCCTTTTGCCTCCTATCGGCATCGTGATCTCATCGTGACCTCATCGTGACCTCATCGGAACCTCATCGGAACCTCATCGGAATTTCATCGGGACATCAACGATACTTGACAATAGGTTAAACCAAACTTCAGCACAAATCCCCATACCCTTCCATATCATTGTTTCTAACCAACACCCAGCTACTATCTATACAATACAAAAAGAGTTGCCTTGATTGGCAACTCTTTTTGTGTGGTCCTGCTTGGGCTTGAACCAAGGACCCCCTGATTATGAGTCAGGTGCTACTAACCAACTGAGCTACAGGACCATGATGCGTAAAGTGCATCCTACTTTATCTTTTAGAAGCTTACGTTCTTTATCGACTCCTTTTGGCTTTGGGTCAAAGTTGGAATCACAATCTTCTGACCTATTTGCAATTTGCTTGGATCTGAAATGTTTTGCTTGTTTGCTTCATACAAATATATCCAGCAATGCGCATTACCATATTCTGTAAATGCTATGTTTGATAGCGTCATACCTTCTTCCACCGTCAACACTTTCGCCCCTTTCGTATCATTATTCGCAGTTGCTGTAGAAACAGACTTTACTTTTTGTGTGGTTTGCGTATTCTTTGGTGCTACAGGCTTAAAATCCTCTTTAGGCAACAAACGAATTTCCACACGGCGGTTTGGAGAATATTTGCCTTTGCGCTTTCCTTGAATAATACCACCACTATAGTAGGTTACGCGTTCTGTTGGAATATCATACTCATTAATCAATTCGTCATATACTTTCTTTGCACGAACTTGAGTCAATTTCTCATTATATTCCAACGAACCTGTATTATCGCCATATCCCACAATCTCCGCACACAACTCTTCATCCTCTTCCATTGCAGCAGCCACTTGTTGTATGGTATTCAAACTTGCATCCGACAAGTTTGAAGTATTCAAGTCATAGTATAAATAATGTGTCTCTTTCTTAGGAGCTTGATGTTCTACGCGTACGGATTCGATTACCACAGTATCTCTGCGAACTACTTGCACTTCGTGTCTTCTTACTTCATCGCGAACAGTAACCACTTCTCTTACTACAGTTTCTACAATCTTCTGCTCCAACTGATCATCCACTTTGGTTAGCAATTCGCCATAAGCAGTCTCATTGCTCACGTGTTTACCCTTGCGTGCGCCAATCTTATAACGTAGCGACAAAGTCAAATCCACTATACCGTCATTGTTAGTACCTTGAATACGAGCATCCAAATCGTCCTTTGTAAACAAGTTGTATGTTGTCTTCACGCCCAACGAAAAACTTGGACTGATATTAAACTGACAATCAGCACCAAACAAGAACAATGGAGTCATCTCATACGATCCTGGTGCATCATACATAGGAGTGGTAAAATTCACATCTGCTTTCTCGTAATACAACTCTCTATTGAAGAAAGCAGCTCCCACACCAGCAAACAAGTTTGCAGAGAATACCTTCTTTCCATATGGACGCCACATGTTGATAATGTCGAACATCACAAAAACTTGAGCACGATGCATTTGTCCCATAAGCATTGTATCTGGACAAAATGCAGTCCCCGTAGGATATGTTTTCGTACTATCACCAGTGGTTTTGTATTTTGAGAACGCATATGAAGCACCCAATCCCCATGTTCCATTAAAGTTGTACGTAAACCCAACTCCCAACGCTGGATAATATGGGAAAGGTTTATCCACATCCTTAAAGTCACCATCAAACCAGTTCACACCAGCATCCACTGATACTGCCCAGTGGGAAGATGGCAATGGCTTCGATTTCGTAGGTTTAGCTACAGATGCGCTATCTGGAGCCGAACTACGAACATAGATTGCATCTTCTGCCACTACACCTTGAGCACTAAATAGCGCGCAGGCAAGCAACATCACGCACAACCCCAACTTTGATGCAGTATTTTTGCACATAACTATCATTTCTATTGATGTGAAATTACAAATTTGACTGCAAAGGTACAACTTTTTTTTCATTCAACCAAGAAAAAACAAAAAAAAATAATAAAATTCTTACTACTGTTGCATATATGGCAAAAAAAGGGTATCTTTGCAGACTATTTGAGAAATAAATTACATAGACTATGGATATCTTACAACAAATGTTAAAACGCGCACAGGAAAATCCTCAGCGTATCGTATTGCCCGAAGGTGATGAGCCTCGCACATTGGAGGCTGCCAATATTCTTTTGAAGGACAACGTAGCAAACATTATCTTGATTGGTAACCCACAACGGATTCAAGAGATGGCAACAGAAAATGGCTACGATTATATCAACAAAGCACAAATCATAGATCCTATCAACGATCCTAAGATGCCCGAGTATGCGGCTTTGCTTTACGAATTGCGCAAAGCAAAAGGTATGACTATGGAGCAAGCCACTGAGAAAGCGAAAGACCCACTCTATTTGGGCTGCCTTATGATTAAGAACGGCGACGCTGATGGCGAGTTAGCAGGTGCTCGTGGCACTACTGCCGACACTATTCGTCCTGCGTTCCAGATTCTAAAGACTCGTCCTGGCGTACATATCGTATCGGGTGCTTTCTTAATGTTCACTCCTGCCAAGCATTTAGGAGAAAACGGATTCCTTGTGTTCGCAGACTGCGCTGTCAATCCATGTCCTAACGCACAAGAGTTAGCTGAGATTGCGGTCACCACCGCAGAGACTGCACGCGCATTAGGCAGTATTGAGCCACGCGTAGCAATGCTCAGTTTCTCCACCAAAGGCAGTGCAAAGCACGAACTAGTGGACAAGGTTACCGAAGCCACTCGCCTTGCTCATGAGATGGCACCAGACCTTGCACTCGACGGCGAACTGCAATTAGATGCTTCACTCGTTGAGAGCGTAGCCGCACAAAAAGCCCCAGGTTCTACCGTAGCAGGAAAAGCCAACGTATTGGTATTCCCTGACTTGCAAGCAGGTAATATTGGTTACAAACTGGTGGAACGCTTCTCGGGTGCCGATGCTGTAGGTCCAATCCTGCAAGGTATTGCGGCACCAGTCAACGACCTCAGTCGTGGCTGTAAAGTACAAGACATTGTGCAAATGGTGATTATCACAGCCAATCAAGCAATTGGCATGAAGCAATAATCATTCGGACAAATTCAAGTATGAACATAAATAGATAACCATAAAAACACATTATAGATATGAAGATTTTAGTTCTTAACTGCGGAAGTAGCAGTATCAAGTACAAACTTTTTGATATGGACACCCGTGCCATTATGGCGCAAGGTGGTGTTGAAAAAATCGGCTTACCTGATTCTTTCCTGCAGGTCAAATTACCTAACGGAGAGAAAGTAAAAATTGAGCAATCCATGCCCGAGCACACAGTAGGTATCCAGCTCATTCTCAACAGTCTTATCAACAAAGAGATTGGCTGCCTCCAATCACTCGAAGAAATCAATGCCGTTGGTCATCGCGTTGTACACGGTGGCGAGAAGTTCAATCAGTCTGTTCTCATCACTCCTGAAGTGAAAGAGATGATTGTTAAGTGTATCGAGTTAGCTCCTTTGCACAACCCTGCTAACCTCAAAGGTATCGAGGCAATTGAACAAACATTGCCAAGCGTACCACAGGTAGCTGTTTTCGACACCGCTTTCCACCAAACCATGCCCGATGAGGCATACATGTACGCTTTGCCTTACGAGCTTTACGAAAAGTATGCTATCCGTCGCTACGGTTTCCACGGCACATCTCACCGCTATGTATCCGCACGCGTATGCGAATTTTTAGGTGTAAACCCTGCTGGCAAAAAGATTATCACCGCACACATTGGCAATGGTGGTAGTTGTACCGCTATATGCGACGGCAAATCCATGGACACATCTATGGGCCTCACTCCACTCGAAGGTCTAATGATGGGTACACGCGCGGGCGATGTTGATTTAGGAGCTGCCACATATATCATGGACAAAGAGCAACTGACAACGGCCGATTTCTCCAATCTTGTGAACAAGAAATCTGGATTAATGGGTGTAAGTGGTGTATCAAGCGACGCCCGTGATATTGCTGATGCTATCGCACACGGCAACCAACGTGCAGATCTCGCACGCAGAATGTTCATCTACCGCGTCAAGAAGTACATTGGTGCATATGCAGCAGCACTAAATGGTGTAGATATCTTGGTCTTCACAGGAGGTATTGGCGAGAACGACGCTTACATTCGTGGAGAAATCACCAAAGGGCTCACTTATCTTGGCATTGAATTCGATGAAAACAAAAACGCTGTACGCGGCGAAGAAGCAATTATCTCCACATCAGATAGCAAGGTTACTGTATGCGTCATCCCAACCGATGAAGAATGGATGATTGCATCAGACACCATGCACCTTGTTTAGCCGAGGATAAGCCGAAGATAAACCAAAATTTATTAAGAACAATGTTTAATCTTATGGGAAAGCCACGCCTGTGGCTTCCCCATAGAAAATACGCACTGAACCTTGAAACCTATTATTTATCAACTGTTGCCGCGTACTTTCACCAACTACAACGAGACGCGACGTCATGCAGGCACACTGCAGGAAAATGGATGTGGCACACTCAACGCTATTACTCCCAAAGCTCTCCGAGCTATTCGCGACTTGGGAGCTACACACGTTTGGTACACGGGCATCATACGCCATGCTACCGCTCAATACAACACCCCTTCTATTGTCAAAGGTAAAGCGGGAAGTCCATATGCCATCACCGACTATTACGACGTACACCCCGATCTCTGCGAAGACAAACGCCGTCGGATGCAAGAGTTTACCGAACTAGTAGAACGCAGCCATCAAGCCAAACTGGATGTCATTATTGACTTTGTCCCCAACCATGTCGCACGTGAGTATCACTCCACATGCAAGCCACGTGGAGTAGAAGATTTAGGAGAGAACGACAATCCACAATGGGCATTCTCACCGCTCAACAATTTCTACTACATGAACGAGCCCTTCTATCCGCAGTTCGATACGCAGGACTATCACGAAGAACCAGCTCGTGCCACAGGCAATGATTGTTTTACTGCCCAACCATCAAAAAACGATTGGTACGAAACTATCAAGCTAAACTATGGAGTATTCTACCAAGGTGGCGGCGAACAACAATTCGACCCAATTCCCAGCACATGGTACAAGATGTTGCACATCTTGCTGTTCTGGTCAAGCAAAGGTGTCGATGGTTTCCGTTGCGACATGGCAGAAATGGTGCCACAAGCTTTCTGGTCTTGGGTGATTCCGCAAGTGAAAGAGCAATATCCTAATATGCTCTTCATTGCTGAAGTGTACAACCCCAATTTGTACCGCAACTACTTGTCTGCAGGGTTTGATTATCTCTACGACAAAGTAGGTATGTACGATTATCTACGTGGAGTTACTAGCAAGAATTGGGCTGTTGAAGGCATTACCCTTCAGTGGCAAGCTGTGGATGACATACGCGACCATATGCTTTACTTCTTGGAGAACCACGATGAGCAACGAATAGCTAGTGGCTTCTTCTGCGGACGCGGTATGTGTGCAGAGCCCGCAATGATTGTAGCTGCCACACTCGGAACCAACCCTGTTATGATTTATGCAGGTCAAGAGTTGGGCGAAAAAGGTATGGATGCTGAAGGATTCTCAGGCATGGATGGCAAGACCACCATCTTCGACTATTGGGGTGTCAAGTCGTTACAGGCATGGGCCAACCATGGTAAGTTCGATGGTGCAGGGCTGAGCGAGGAGCAACGCGACTTACGCCATTTCTATCGTCAGTTATTGCGCATTGCACGTACTGAGAAAGCTATCACACAAGGCGAAATGTACGATCTGGTTTATGCTCAAGCAGGGGGATTTAACAAGCACGAGCAATATGCCTACATTCGCAAATACAAATCGCAACTCTTACTTGTGGTATTAAACTTCGACGACCGGCAATGCGACATTACCGTGCGTATCCCGCAGGAGGCCTTCGAGCATCTTCAGTTATCTGAACACGATATCGTACAAGCCACCGACCTACTTACCGACACCACATACACCTTTCCCCTATCTGTACACACACCTATCTACCTTACCCTACCTGCATGGAAAGGCGTAATCCTCAAGATTAAGAACTAATCCTATTATATTCCAACACTCGCTTTAGAACCGTATGACGCAAATACTCAAACAAATCGCACCTTATTTTCGACTGATCAGAGTTGGCAATCTCACCTTCTTAGCCATATTGCTCTATGTCATTGAAAAATGGGTAGCTACTCCTTTGTTGGCGATTGCCCATTTCGGAGAAATCATGCCAACATGGATACTAATATTACTCATACTCAGCATTATGTTTATTGCTGCTGGAGGATATGTTATCAACGACTACTTCGATGTCAAGATAGACAAGATCAATCGCCCTGACGACCTCATTGTCACACGTCATATCTCGCGAGATGGTGCTATGCGATTATTCCTAGTGCTCTCTATTGTGGGAGTGCTTCTCGGAATGGTTGTTGCATGGTGGGGAAGAAGTTGGACATTAGGGATGATTCTTATTGTTATTCCAGGACTACTGTGGTTCTATTCTGCCAGTTACAAACGCCAACTGCTCATTGGAAATATAGTAGTGGCGTTCATGTCCGCATTGGTTCCTCTGCTGATTGCTATTATCAACGCTGATTATCTACATCACCTCTATCGAGAGACGCTCTCCTACACCCCCATCGTCGGACACCTGTACTTGTGGTGTGGCGGCTTTGCTCTCTTTGCTTTTATCATCACCATAGCCAGAGAAATAGTTAAGGATATCGAAGACAAACTAGGCGACTGCGAAATGGAATGTCGTACCATACCTATTGTCTGGGGAGATACCACGGCCAAAATAATCACCACGGGCACACTTATCACAGCCGCATCGCTCATTGGTTACGTTGCATTTGCTGTCTTACCTTTCCCCCACGAATGGCGCACGTTATCCACACGATACGTCATCTTCGGACTGATAACGCCTATTATTGGTACTCTTATCCTTCTTTGGTCTGCAAAGACCCCACAAGAATATCATCATACACAATTGGTTATCAAGTTCGTTATGTTCATGGGAGTCTTGTATAGCTTTGTTATTCAGCAGAATCTCCTTTCGCTCTAACCTTACTACGCTATGCACAACATCATACTCGGCAGTCAAAGTCCTCGTCGCCGCGAACTTATGGCGGGATTAGATATCCCCTTTACATCCATCACAATTGATGCAGACGAGTCCTACCCTACTCACTTGCAGGCGGGGGATATACCTATGTACATATCGCGTGCAAAGGCGAGCGCGCACGCGAAGCACCTCATGCCACATGATCTGCTCATCACTTCCGACACCATTGTTTGGCTCAATGGGCACATGCTAGGCAAACCACAATCTAAAATCGAAGCCAAGGCCATGCTCCAAAAGTTGAGTGGTCAAACTCACCAGGTTTATACAGCCGTATGCTTCACGCACATTGACTCCACCACCAATCAACCCAAGTACCAAACGCTTGTTGATTGCACACAAGTCACTTTTCGAACACTGAATCCCGACGAAATTGATTATTATGTAGAAAACTACCTACCTCTTGACAAAGCAGGTGCATATGGAGTGCAAGAATGGATTGGTTATGTTGGTGTCAGCCGTATGGAGGGCTCTTATTTCAATGTCATGGGATTCCCTATTGAACGAGTCTATACGTTTCTAAAGCAAAACGGCTATCTATCCTTGTAAAAAAATGCTCAACACTTTCATGTTGAGCATTTTTTTGTTAAAACATTTCTTTCTGTACCGCGAGCGGGACTTGAACCCGCACAGCCATCACTGGCCAAAGGATTTTAAGTCCTTCGTGTCTACCGATTCCACCATCGCGGCTCAAAATCGGTGCAAAGGTACAACAAAAATTGCAAATATGCAAAAAAAATCACAGAAAATGGTAATTTTCCGTAATTTTGTCAAAAGTCTTGTATGTACGATAGCAGTACTTTCACCATTTTTCCATGCAGACTTTCTATGCCTGCCATCAATTTCACTTTTGCCATAAAATCCTTTTCTTTAATCTTTCATCTCTATTTCCTTGTCCTTCGCATACCATTCGGTTACCATTCGATTACCACTTGCCACGTCCCGCCATTTCCTTCCTGCTAGGTTTTCGGCGAACCATTTGCGAGCGGCTAATTGTTTCTCAGTAGGTTTCTTTTTGCGTTCGGGACAGCGTTGTATTACTTGTTTACCATATACCACGCGTGCGTAGTATCCTCTAACTATAGTGCCTTGCACTTTATCTATTGGTATCATCATCCTCGCTTTCATAATTCCTAATTCTTAATTCCAAATTCATAATTCTCAATTCTTAATTCATAATTTTCTCTAAAGGGGTGGGTGGGGGTAAGTAGTTTTCATACACTTTATATATTATGATTGGATATATAATATATTTAGAGTTGTACTATTTTTACCTACCCCTCCCCCCCACACCATCTCTATTCCTCTTATCCAAGCATTCGTTTCGGAGTCCCCATCTCATCCGACACACATACACATCCTAAAGATAGGTAAGGTTAATTTTGATAAACGGTAACGTGTTTTGCAACCGATTGCGAGAATGTATTACGTAATTATGAAAGATAAATTTGCATATTTCAAAAAAAAGCAGTACCTTTGCGCCGTTTTTTACGCGCCCGCGAATGGGCTTGGGTAAAAATAAATACTAAGAAATTGTACAAAAAAGATAAAATAAATCATTATGGTAATCAAAGTAAGTAACACTAATCAACCCAATTGGACAGAGGTAAAGGTGAATGCTAACCTTCCTAAAAACCTCCACAAACTACAAGAAATTGCATACAACCTTTGGTGGGTATGGAACTCTGAGGCTAAAAACATCTTCCGTTACATTGATAACGACGCATGGCACAAAGCACAATCCAACCCTATCGTGCTACTGAATATCATCAGTTATGAGCGCATGGTGGAACTCAGCAAGGATAAAAAATTCATGAAAGAATTGGATGCTATCTATGCTGATTTTCGTGCGTACATGGACGAACCAAAAGACGCTAAAAAGCCAAGTGTAGCCTATTTCTCTATGGAATATGGTTTAACTCATGTGCTCAAAATCTATTCTGGTGGTCTGGGCGTTCTCGCAGGTGACTACCTGAAAGAGGCATCAGACTGCAATGTGGATATGACCGCTATCGGCTTCCTCTATCGTTATGGCTACTTCACACAAACCCTTTCTCCAGAAGGACAACAAATCGCTAAATACGAGGCACAAAACTTCTCTAACTTGCCAATCAGCCAAGTGATGAACGAAGATGGTACTCCAATGGTTATTGAAGTGCCTTATCCAGACCGCACTGTGAAGGCATACTTGTGGAAGGTGGCTGTAGGTCGTATCAACCTCTACCTCTTGGATACCGACAACGAGATGAACTCTGAGTGGGATCGTCAAATCACTCACCAACTCTATGGTGGCGACATCGAGAACCGTATCAAACAAGAGATTATGCTCGGTATGGGTGGTGTACTTGCCCTCAACAAACTGGGTATCAAGAAAGACGTATATCACTGCAACGAGGGTCACGCGGCTTTCATGGGATTGCAACGTATGCTCGACCTTGTGGAGAAAGAGGGCTTAAACTACCAACAAGCATTGGAGGTAGTACGTGCAAGCGGTCTTTATACTTGCCACACTCCAGTACCAGCAGGTCACGACTATTTCGAGGAGGGCTTGTTCTACAAGTATATGAACGCTTTCCCAGCACGTTTGGGTATCGAGTGGCATGACCTCATTGGTATGGGTCGCCAGAATCCAGCGGACAACACCGAGAAGTTCTCGATGTCTGTGTTTGCGCTGAACACCTGCCAAGAGGCCAACGGTGTGAGCTGGTTGCACGGCGAGGTGAGCAAGAAGATGTTTGCTCCTGTATGGCAAGGATATTTCCCAGAGGAGTTGCACGTGGATTATGTAACCAATGGTGTGCACATGCCAACTTGGGCTGCCAGCGAGTGGAAGACTATCTACAAAGAGACCTTCCCAAAAGAGTGGTTCAACGACCAATCTAATCTCGCAATGTGGGCTCCTTACAACGATTTGCCAGAGGAGAAGATTTGGGCTACCCGTATGAGCCTCAAATGCAAACTGATTGACTACTTAAAAGAGCAATTCCGCGACAACTGGATGAAGAGCCAAGGTGATCCTGCTCGTATCGTGCGCGCATTGAACGAGATGAATCCTAATAACTTGATTATTGGTTTCGGTCGTCGTTTTGCTACCTACAAACGTGCTCACTTGCTCTTTACCGACTTGGAGCGTCTTGATAAACTCGTAAACAACCCTAACCGTCCAGTACAATTCCTCTTCACAGGTAAGGCTCACCCAGCAGACGGTGGCGGTCAAGGACTTATCAAGCGTATTATTGAGATTAGCCGTATGCCACAGTTCCTCGGTAAGATTATCTTCCTCGAGAACTACGATATGCGCCTCGCTAAACGCCTCATCTCAGGTGTGGATATTTGGTTGAACACTCCTACTCGTCCATTGGAGGCATCTGGTACTTCTGGCGAGAAAGCACAAATGAACGGTGTACTCAACTTCTCTGTGCTTGACGGTTGGTGGAAAGAAGGTTATGTAGAAGGTGCTGGTTGGGCATTGACCGATGTTCGTACCTACGAGAACCAAGCACACCAAGACCAATTGGATGCGGCTACTATCTACCAAATGCTTGAGCAAGAGATTATCCCAATGTACTATGCTAAGAACAGCAAGGGTTACTCTCCAGAGTGGATTCAAACAATCAAGAATAGTGTAACAAAGATTACTCCACGCTTCACTACCAAGCGTATGATGGACGACTATTTCGAGAAGTTCTACAACAAACTTGCTAAGCGTCACGCACTCTTGTTGGCTGACAATTACCAAGTAGCAAAGAATATTGTAGATTGGAAGAATAATATCGTTGCTCACTGGAATGAGATTGAGGTAGTAAACTCTACCCTCAACGCCAAGAGCGCAGAACTCAATGTGGGTAACAAATGTACTATCGCAGTAGAGTTGGATACGAAAGGCTTGAATGACAAGGGTATCGGTGTGGAATTGGTAGCCGTTCGAACCTCTACTCACAACAACGAAAAATTGTACGAGGTTAAGCCATTGGAACTTGTAAAAACCAATGGGTCACACCTCTTCTTCGAAACCGAGTATCAGTTGGCATATGCGGGTGGAATGAAATTCGGATTGCGTATGTATCCTAACAACGCACTCCTCCCTCACCGCATGGACTTCTGCTACGTTCGTTGGTTGTAAAAAAAAGATAATGTATAAATGAAACAAAGGATATGTGCCATGAATCAAAGAACAATATGCACATATCCTTTGTTTATATAGCAAGGTTATGAAATTGGAATTTTCATTAAAGGACGTGTTTTGTCCTAAATTATTTAATTGTTTGCGCGCGTACACGCGCAAGCAATTGCTGCAAGACTCGATAGCTGGTTTCATCGTTGGCGTAGTGGCTATACCATTGGCTATCGCCTTTGGTATAGCTTCGGGGGTAGGACCTACAGAAGGATTAATCACGGCTGTGATAGCAGGATTCATTATCTCAGCAATGGGTGGCAGCAAAGTGCAGATAGGTGGCCCCACAGGAGCATTTATCGTAATCATATATGGAGTGATTCAGCAACATGGAATAACGGGACTGCTGATTGCCACAATCATGGCAGGTATATTGCTGATATTGATGGGAATATTCAAGCTGGGTAATATCATAAAATTTGTGCCCTATCCCGTGGTAATTGGCTTTACGGCAGGTATTGCATTGACTATCTTCTCTACTCAGATGAATGACCTGTTTGGCATGAACATAGAGTCGGTTCCCGCTGATTTTTTACATAAATGGGTGTGTTACGCACAGCATTGGCAAGATATCAATTGGTGGGCATTTGGCATAGGAATAACCTCGCTGCTAATGCTGATTTTCCTGCCGAAATTAAGCAAAAAAATGCCTACGTCGCTAATAGTGATTATAGTAATGACTGCGGTGGTTTGGGTATTGAAGCAGTATGCAGGAGTGGATTCTATAACGACGATTGGCGACTTATACACTATTCCTCAGGGAATACCTATGCCAAAGATGCCGAGTTTAGAACTGACGGAAGGACAAACATTATGGTCGCTGATACAAAACCTATTTCCTGCAGCATTTACGATTGCCATCTTGGGCGCGATAGAGTCACTGCTATCAGCTATGGTAGCAGATGGCGTGATTGGCGACCAGCACAACTCAAATACCGAATTGATAGCGCAAGGTGTAGCCAATATAGCAGTTCCGTTCTTTGGCGGTATACCTGCTACGGGAGCTATTGCCCGCACTATGACCAATATAGATAGCGGTGGCAGAACACCGGTAGCGGGCATTATTCATGCGTTAGTATTGCTGTCGGCATTGTTGTTCTTTGGCCCTTTGGTAGGTATGATTCCTATGGCTTGTTTAGCAGGTGTGCTAATTATGGTCAGCTACAATATGTCAGGTTGGCGTTCGCTGGTATGGTTAGCCAAGAATCCTAAATCGGACTTCATAGTGATGCTAGTAACGTTCGTATTGACCATTTTGTTTGATTTGACCATTGCCATTGAGGTGGGATTGCTGCTGGCTATTGTATTGTTTCTCAAGCGAACAAACGAAGCAACAAGTATCCGCAGTTTCTCCAACGAATTAGATCCTAATGCGAATAGCGATGTGTACGGACACGATTTGGAGATGCTAAAGATTCCTCGCTATACAGAAGTGTATGAAATAGATGGTCCGTACTTTTTTGGTATAGCCAACAAGTTCGATGACATTAGTCGTCAAACGAGTAGTGGCGAGCAAAGAGTACGTATTATTCGTATGCGAAAAGTGTCATTCATTGACTCGACAGGTATACACAACTTGGAGCAACTATATCTCCGTTTACGTCGAAGTGGCATTGTATTGGTACTTTCAGGGGTTAATAACCAAGTGTTCGGCGCACTAGAAAAGGCCGGACTGGTAGAGATGATTGGACATGAAAATGTACGCAATCATATCAATGGAGCATTGGAACGTGCAGAACAGATTGTTGAAGCAATAGATAATCAAAAATAATAATGGATATGAAACGACTGATTTTAGTATGTGCATGGCTCATAGGGTTTGCCATGGCATCTATGGCGCAAGCCAAGTATGTATTCTATTTTATAGGCGACGGAATGGGAGCTAATCAAGTGTTAGCAGCAGAAATGTATCAAGCAGCCTTGCAAGGTAAGATTGGTCATATTCCATTAGTGATGTCACAGTTCCCCTATTCTAGTCAAGCAGCTACTTTTTCTGCATCCTATGGAATAACCGATTCTGCTGCTACGGTACCAATCTTTGCCATTGGCGTTGGTGCTGAGCATTTCACTGGATGGCATGATAATAGCGAAATAGCTCCTTTGATTTACCAAGCCACTCGCGAGTAATTAGTTCACAGTCTGCTGAAAGTTATACGGAAATGAAAAGAATAGTGCGTCTATTGTCCGTGTATTGTGCGTCTATTGTGCGTGAATAGTGCGTAATTGGCAGCAAAAAATAATTAAAAATAGGCGGTGACATTCACCGCCTATTTTGTTTGAATCACATCAAATTGATGATTACAATTCGTTGATCAATTCATATATAATATCGCAGCGCTTTGAGGTGATACTAGTACTCTGCCTTCTGCAATACGCTCGCCATAGTATGGACATTTGCCATCCACACAAGCGAAGCGGAAAACGCCCTCTGGCAATGTCACTTGAGCACTACGCTCTTGACCATTCAAAATTACTACAATTCGCTTCCAGCTATCTCCAACAGCTTCGCCGTTCAACTCCCATGCCACAACACCTTCTTTTGCTGGCAAGAAATGTACATGCTGACGCACCAAGTCTGCATCACCCATGCGGAAAGCAGGGTGCGCTTTGCGCAATGCAATTAGACCTTGATAATAGCGGAAGAGATCGATGTTCTGAGCCTTCAACGACCAGTCAATAGCGTTGATCTCGTCAGGACTGCAATAGGAGTTGTGCACACCTTTCTTATCGCGCGCGATTTCCTCGCCACACCACAAGAATGGCATACCTTGTGAAGTCAAAACCGCTGTTTGCGCCAACTTGCTGAGTTTTTGCAACTCGCCAGGACGCAGTCTTTTATTCGCTTTGAGGCGGTCAGTAAGCATCATATCATCGTGGCAAGACACATAACTGATACATTGAGTAGGTTGAGCCGTCCACGCCTGTTTGGAGTAGTTTACCTTCTCCATATCCACTTCTGGGTGCGCAATACAGCCCACAATACCAAACTTAATACTCTCCTCATGACCAGTTTCTCCAACGAGGAAAGCGCCGCGGTTGTTGTCAGAGAATGGGCCGCGCAAAGCATCGCGCATATCGTCGCAGAAAGCACCAATACCCGGCAACTTTTGCATATTAGCCTTCATGGCCAATGAGTCTCCATTATAGAGTGGACCACCAGCAGCCCAACCCTCGCCATAGAGCAATAAACTTGGGTCAATGCTATCCATCATAGCGCGCACTTGGTTCATGGTCTCCACATCGTGGATACCCATAAGGTCGAAACGAAAACCGTCCATGTGATACTCCTCAATCCAATAACGGCAAGACTCGATAATAAACTTGCGCATCATTGGGCGTTCGCTGGCAGTCTCGTTGCCACAACCCGAAGCATTACCCAAGTCGCCATTCTCCGTCAAACGATAGAAATAATCGGGTGCAGTTTGGGTGAAATTGCTATTCTCCACATTGAACGTATGGTTATACACCACGTCCATAATCACGCGGATACCTGCTTTGTGCAACGCTTGAATCATCTGCTTCATCTCGCGAATACGGGTAGCAGGATCGTATGGGTTGGTGCTATAGCCACCATCAGGCACATTGTAGTTCACAGGGTCGTATCCCCAGTTGTAGCGGTTATCGCTCAGGCGAGTCTCATCTACCGATCCGTAGTCATACGAAGGAAGGATTTGCACGTGTGTAACGCCCAACTCTATGAGGTGGTCAATACCAGTAGCCAGACCTTCGGCAGTCTTGGTGCCATGCTCGGTCCATTGTACAAACTTACCTTTGTTCTCCACACCAGAGGTAGCATGAATAGACATATCGCGGTGGTGCATCTCATACACAATCGCATCTTTGGCACCCTCGAAAGCAGGACGGACATCCTCTGCCCAACCCTCGGGATTGGTAGTGGCAAGGTCAATAATCGCAGCACGGCGACCATTCACACCCACAGCCTTAGCAAAGATACCTGGCGTTTCGTGCAATGTCCAACGCGAGTCAGCCTCAATAAGTTGGAATGTGTAGAATTGTCCATTCAAATCGCCCTTCACCGTTTTGGTCCAACTGCCATCTTTCTGACTACACATCGTCAAACGTTGTAATGGCTCAACGGTAGTAGCATCCGCATAGATATTCAAATACACCGTATCGGCATTGGGACTCCACACCGAGAAAGCAGTTTGCTCAGGCGAATATATCATCTCGTTGAGCGAACCTTGTTTCACGGGATACTCATCTACACTCTCGTAATGAGGTTTCTTAGCACAACAGCCCATGAATGTGGCTGCAATAGTCATCATGATTAGTACTTTTTTCATAAATTATCGTTTTAGTTCTTTATGTTATTCTCCGCTTGCAGCCAACTGATGCAAGTTTACCTTCTCAATACGTTGCTGCGCATATGCTTTGGTTACTTCATACGTCTTTTTACGGCTCTTAGAAGAAGGTAAATCGTACATCACGTCCATCATTACCGTCTCCATCAGCCCACGCAAACCACGTGCGCCCAACTTATATTCGATGGCTTTATCCACGATATAATCGAGCATATCAGGTGCAAAAGTGAGGTCGAAGCCGTCCATCGAAAGCAGTTTCTTATATTGCTTGACAATGGCATTATTGGGTTCGGTGAGGATATTGCGCAACGCATCACGGTCCAAAGGCTTGAGATAGGTGAGAATAGGCAAACGACCTACAATCTCAGGAATCAAACCAAAAGACTTCAGGTCTTGTGGGGCAATGTATTGCAGCAAATCGCTCTTGTCAATCTTTTGCGCCTTCTTGCTGGCATCGAAGCCCACCACTTGTGTATTGAGTCGCTGTGCAATCTTGCGCTCGATACCATCGAACGCGCCACCGCATATAAAGAGGATATTCTGTGTATTGACATGAATAAACTCTTGCTCAGGGTGCTTGCGCCCACCTTGAGGTGGCACATTCACAACCGACCCCTCAAGCAACTTCAGCAGACCCTGCTGCACACCCTCGCCCGACACATCGCGAGTGATACTGGGGTTGTCAGATTTACGTGCAATCTTGTCAATCTCATCAATAAAAACGATACCTTTCTCTGCCTTCTTCACATTATAATCGGCTTCTTGCAAGAGGCGTGTCAAAAGACTCTCCACGTCCTCGCCCACATATCCTGCCTCGGTCAGCACCGTAGCATCCACGATGGTGAAAGGCACTTTCAGCAGTTTGGCAATCGTGCGAGCAAGGAGTGTCTTGCCCGTACCTGTAGAGCCGACTAAGATGATATTCGATTTCTCAATCTCCACCCCACCCTCTTCGCGAGGTTGCAACACGCGCTTATAGTGGTTATACACCGCCACCGACAAATAGCGTTTAGCATCGTCTTGACCTATCACATATTGGTCCAAAAACGCTTTTATCTCCGCAGGTTTGGGCAAGGTGTTGAGTTCCAGCCCCTTGATATCGGTATCTTCCTCCAAATACTGCTTCATCTCACGAATCATCTTATGACCCGCTTCGATACAATCATGGCAAATCAGGCTGCCATCATCGCCACGAAACATGTGCGGCATCTCGCGACCGCAAAAAGAGCATTGTTCTTTTTTCTTCGCCATAGACCCTAATTACTTGTTTTCTCTGCGATATACTTTGTCAATCATGCCATAATTCAATGCTTCCTCAGCTGTCATCCAATAATCGCGGTCGGCATCTTGGCGGATTTTCTTCACGGCTTGTCCCGAGTGGTCAGAGATAATCTGATAAAGTTCATCTTTGAGTTTGAGAATCTCTTTGGCTGTGATTTCAATATCGGATGCTTGTCCTTGGATACCGCCCATAGGCTGATGAATCATCACGCGGCTATGAGGCAAGGCAGCACGCATACCTTTCTCGCCCGCCACCAACAAAACCGCACCCATACTGGCTGCCATACCCGTGCAGATAGTGGCTACACGCGAGCGAACAAACTGCATCGTGTCATAAATGCCTAATCCTGCATACACAGAACCACCTGGCGTATTGAGATAGATGCTAATATCGCGCTCCGAGTCCACTGAGTCCAAATACAACAACTGTGCTTGAATCACATTGGCTGTATAGTCATTCACCTCTGTGCCGAGGAAAATGATACGGTCCATCATCAAACGCGAAAAGACATCCATCTGGGTAACATTCAGTTGGCGCTCCTCCAAGATGGAAGGGCTAATATAACTTGCCGATGCATTCATGGCGTTCTCCACGTGCATCGAGTTCATGCCACGCGAGGTAGCAAATTTCAAAAAATCATTCATAATTATTTGTTTACGTATAAAAAATTATCATTATCCAAAAAGCACGCAAAGATACAAAAAAAAAATGAATGTAACAAATTATATAGTTTTTTTACAAAATAATTTGGTCATGTCAAAAAAAAGCAGTACCTTTGCAGCGCATTTCGATAATCGAGGTGATATATCGCGGAGTAGAGCAGTGGTAGCTCGTCAGGCTCATAACCTGAAGGTCGGTGGTTCGATCCCGCCCTCCGCAACCAAAGAGAAGCCGCCTAAAAAGCGGCTTTTTGTTTGACTACTACCATCATTATCATATAAGAAAAACGCTGCGCTTTTTCGGCACAGCGTTTCTTATATTTCAACAATCAGAAGTGATTAGCGAACCAATCTACCCGACACATCATACATATCGCCGTTGGACATTATAAGATATAGCGACTGGTTGATCAATGCTTTGCGGACGGAAGGTTTAGCCATTTCTACATTCTCCACAGCAGTCGTTTCACAAAGCGTTGTGATTTGTTCAGTACACTTGATAGACCCCTTGTTATTACCCGTATAGAGTCCCTGATTGGTATATTTCAAATCGGCTGTTTGATTGCCCGAACCGTCATTCCAAATAATCATCCAATTATCATTGACAGCAGGAGCATCTACTGGTATAGCAAAACGATATACGTTGTCATACAAGCGCGTAGCAGACTTACCTGGCCATGCACCACAAATTTCGGTAGTACTACCATCTTCGAACCATATGTAGCAATTTATATTGCTACCAAAATCGCTAGACTTTGTAAAGAACACTACACGCTCGTCAGCAGAATTCAAACACATTTCCGAAGGTTGTGGAGTATCTGGATTGCTTGGGTTGTTTGGTGTACTAGGCGTCTCGCCAGTATCACCGCCCTCGCACAACGTAGTTACAAGGCTTTGATAACCATCTTTGCTGTACAATCCGCGCATTTGGAACTTCAAATCGGCTGTTTGCTTGCCACTGTTATTGTTGTTCCAAATGATTTGCCAATCCGAGCCACTAACATCCACATTCTCAGGAATCAGATACTTGAAAGTACCGCCCCCAAGATGTTCAGCACGTTGTCCTGGCCATCCTGCGATATTGCCATTACTATTCCACATATACACTGCAACCGAAGTGCCCCAGTCTTTTTCTCCTTTAAAGAACACGGCACGCTCGCTTGCTGATGCCAAACATGGCTCTACTGGCTCGCCCCAATCGGTATTACCACTTTGACCAAAGCGGTCATCCAATTCTTCTTCTGTGCCGTCCCAACTTGGATAACTACCAGAGTTCTTTACACCATCATAGATATATTTGCCGTCTACGCCTACCTTACCAGGCGCTTTGGTTTTGCTCGTACTCAGTACATACACACGCAAATTGCCCTTGCCTGAGCAAGAAACGCTGAGAGTACGATTATTCACAGTTTTAGTATCACCCGTCACACAGTCCACATAAGTTCCGTTCTCAATGCCGGAGAAAGTAGCATTACCAGAGATACATACCAACGCATATGAATCGGTAGTAGCATCGGTATATCGACGTTTGAAAGCAAACGAGCCAGAACAACCATCAGTAGAATATTGTCCCTTGCGCAATGCAGGCACAGCCATACGAATCTTAGCGAGGCGTTGGATATGCAATGCAAGCGGATGATTCAGTGTTTGTGCGATATTGCCTGAAGCATTGCTATATTCGGCAAAATCGGTCACATTAATATCACCTTTGATATAGCCACCATAGTACGCACGACCTGTCTCTTTCAATGCGATATTTGGCCCTTTATCAATCACACAACCTTTCTTGAATTGAATCTCCGAGCCGTAATATACACAGGGAATACCGCGGAAGGTAAATATCAATGCCAAGTTCTCCGCCCAAACGTCCTCACTTTGGTCAAAACGCGTGCCCTCTGGTGCACCGTCAGGAGCATAGTCGTGAGAATCCACATAGGTTACATTCCAAGTTGCATCATTGTAGTATTTGTCGCCATATTTCACCCCAAACGCTTCGCTTGCAGTCCGAAAGTTCCAGTGCATTGGGAAGTCAATCACACTGAGCTGCGAATTTTTGCTATAGTCTGGAGTATGATACGTATTACCATTCAAAAAGGCATTATTAGAATTTGGCAATGATTGATCATCCATATCATCTTTACCTTGTTGATCAGTAGAGCTGATGTTGGTATGATTACCTTTTTGACCTTCCATCACAACAATATTATTCCACGAAGTCTCACTAGTATCCCACGCATAATCTTTGCTTTCTTTCCATGTGTAGTAGAATGGCGAGCAGTTCTCATGGTTGCGATATACCACATTACGTTCACGCGCGCAGACTTCTGCATACATAAAGAAATCGCCACCATTACGTTTGGCCTTGTATTGCTCTGCTAGGGCTTCAAATTGAGGAATAAAACTCTTATTAAAGGTCAAACGAGAGATATGACCACCTGTGTCAATACGAAAGCCGTCCACACCCATCGCAATAAACTTGCCATAGCACTCTACAAGGTAATTAGACACAGCGGGATTTTCTGTGTTCAAATCCACGCAATCGCCTGCAATTTGTCCATACCAACGAGAATAATCATCCCAATTCCACTCATTGCCAACATGGTGCCAATAGTTGTTCTTATCATGGTTTTTTCCGTCGGTATTTTTCATCTCCGCCAAGCGTTTTGCATATTGTTCACCACCTGCCAAGGAAAGATAGTTATCAGGCAGTTTGCCGCCATCTTTTTGGGTATACGGAATCATACATGCATCAATATCGCTTTGGTCTGCCTCCCAATCGCGGGTAAAGAGTTTACACAGATTTTCCTCGCCGAAGTTACCTGTGTGATTGAGCACGATATCCAAGATTATCTTCATGCCCTTTGCGTGCGCTGCATCAATCAGGTCTTGAAATTTCACATCCTCGCTCTCATAGCGCTTATCCACTTCCGAGAAGTTGCGAGCATGATAGCCGTGGTAGTCATAGCCAGAAGCATTCTCCACCACAGGAGTAATCCATACAGCTGTAAAACCGAGTGCCTTGATGTAGTCCAGTTTCTCAATCAAGCCCTTGAAGTCGCCACGCCATGCAGGGTCGCCTACGTTGTAGTTTTGCGCGTCCCAACATTGGGTGTCGTTACTTGGATCACCATTGTAGAAACGGGTGGTCATCACAAAATAGATTTGCTCATCGCGGAAATCCGTGCGACTAGGGAACAATGTGGCAGCAATAGTGCTTATAGATACTGCACACAAAGACAGAACAAAGAAAAACTTCTTCATATATCTAATCGAAATAATTGTTATTCTTCTGGAAATTCAGGTTATCCTACAGCTCCTTCCAAACTCACTTGCAACAGTTTCTGTGCTTCCACTGCAAACTCCATTGGCAGTTTATCCATCACCTCTTTAGCGTAGCCATTCACTATCAATCCCACTGCATCTTCCACGCCTA
Organism: Paludibacteraceae bacterium; assembly: GCA_017457295.1. Classification (GTDB taxonomy): domain Bacteria; phylum Bacteroidota; class Bacteroidia; order Bacteroidales; family Paludibacteraceae; genus Colicola. The sequence goes on from JAFTHS010000047.1 coordinate 26,010, forward strand.
TGCCACGTTGTTGGCAATAGAACAATTGGTCTTCGCTAATCTTGCTTGTGGTAGCTTCGTGCTCTATAATCGCAGTCGGGTTTTGTATGCGCATCGTCGGGAAAGTATGCGCACCGCACTTGTCGCCCAACAACAAGCTATCACACTGGCTATAGTTACGCACATTCTCTGCGTTAGGCATCACGCGCACCAATCCACGGTACGCATTTTGGCTCTTGCCCGCCGATATACCTTTACTTATTATACGCGAGCGCGTGTTCTTGCCTATATGAATCATCTTCGTTCCCGTGTCGGCTTGCTGGTAGTTGTTGGTCACAGCCACCGAATAGAACTCTGCGCTGGAGTTATCGCCTTTCAAGATGCAACTGGGGTATTTCCATGTGATTGCCGAACCTGTTTCCACTTGTGTCCAACTCAGTCGCGCATTCTCATGCGTGATACCGCGTTTCGTTACAAAGTTATATATACCGCCTTTGCCTTCCTTATCGCCTGGATACCAGTTCTGCACGGTAGAGTATTTCACTTCGGCATCCTTGTGCACCACAATCTCCACGATAGCAGCATGCAACTGATTCTCATCGCGCATCGGCGCGGTACAACCCTCCAAATAACTGAGGTAAGCCCCCTCATCTGCCACCAGTAAGGTACGCTCGAACTGTCCCGTATTACCCGCATTAATTCGGAAATACGTGCTCAATTCCATAGGGCAACGCACGCCTTTTGGTATATATACAAACGACCCATCCGAGAACACTGCCGAGTTCAATGCTGCATAGAAGTTATCGTTTGCTGGCACTACCGAACCCAAGTATTTCTGCACCAGTTCGGGGTATTCTTGCACTGCCTCCGAGATAGAACAGAAGATGATGCCTTTCTCTGCCAACGTCTCGCGGAAGGTCGTTTTCACCGACACGGAGTCCATCACCGCATCCACCGCCATATTGCCTGCCAACGCAGCACGCTCTTCCAACGGAATACCCAGTTTGTCAAAGGTCTTCATCAGTTCAGGGTCAATCTCTTTCTTCTCATCGCCTGTGTGCGTTTTAGGCGCAGCATAGTACGAAATCGCCTGAAAATCAATCTCTGGTATATCCAGGTGCGCCCAATTTGGGTGCTCCATTGTCAGCCACTTACGGTATGCTTTCAGACGGAATTCCAGCAGCCATTCGGGTTCATTCTTCTTTGCAGAAATCAGCCGAACGACATCTTCGTTCAACCCCACAGGAATCACATCGGTTTCCACGTCTGTGGTAAAACCGTATTTATACTCTTGACTGGTTATTTCTTCTATCTCTTTCATTGTCCTATATCCATTAGGCGTAATGCCGTCCTACAGCCCGTAGGGCGTCCAATATCCAATATCCATCAGGCGAAACGCCGCCCATTAGCAAAGCGTCCATTAGCCCAACGGGCATCTTCTATACTAAAAAAAGCCGCTCTTTAAGCGGCTTTTCTCTGAGGTACCTGGCGGATTCGAACCGCCGTCCCCGGTTTTGCAGACCGATCCCTAACCGCTCGGGCAAGGTACCAATTTTTCAAATCGACTGCAAAGGTACTACAAAAATTGCACATACGCAAATATTTTTAGGAAAAAATGCATTTTTGTTCGAAAAATACGTATTTGTTACATTGTCCAATATCTTAACATCCCTCTGCGATTGGCTGCACGCTCCTCGCAATTTCTTTCACTCTTCCCACTATTCCCCCAAACCTCTACCCTATACTTTTGCTACACCTTTGCTATCAATTTGCTGTCAATAATTAGTGATTAATTAGTGATTAATTAGTGATTAGTTAGTGATTAATTAGTGATTAATTAGTGATTCCCGAATGAATAACCTATGTTTAACATAAGAAAACCATTATTCCATCCTTTCGCTTATCTACGTTTACTTTCTTTCAAGAATATGTTTTACAACACATTTGCATAAAAAAAACGACATTTTCTTGCAACATTAAAAAAAATATCGTATCTTTGCAAACGTTTTCTAAATGCATAGTAATCCTCTTTTGTTACCACCTACTATGGTAGCAAAAAAGGGGTCGGTTTTGTGAAACAACAAATTTAATTAACATAATTACTAACTTTAATTCTATTTCTTATGAAGAAATTAGCTCTTTTTGCCATTGCGTTATTGGCAAGTGCTGTATCTTTTGCTGCACTCAATCCTTTTGCTTATGGCTTGTCTTCTAAGTTGTCGGCAGACGAGACTACTCTCACCGTCAACTACTCGCTCAACGCAACTGCTACTGCAGTCAGCGTGGTTATTCTTGATGGCGAAACTGTAGTAAAAACTGTGGACTGCGCTGACAAAGGTCTCACCAAAGGCGCATACGAAGTTGAGATTCCTACGACTGATCTTCCAAAGACCAAATCCCTCACATGGAAAGTAGAGGTAAAAGGTGAATCGGTGGTAACGCCAACAATACAAAACACAAAATTCAGTTTCTATATGCCATCAAGTATAGCAGTGGATGTAGATATTGAGAGTGACAATTTTGGTCGTTGGTATGCGATAGAAGCAACAAGAAAGAGCACAAACCAAACACATACAGGATATCATACTTATGAGCCAAATAAGAATGTGCGTGCTCTTTATGCATTTGAAGCGACACTAGATCCGATTGCAAATGCAAGTGGTACCTATGGATTTACTGGTGGAGGAAACTGGGGAGCAACTGAAACTAATGTAAATGGCGATTTCCTCAACAATTGGCGTGTAACAACCAGTGGTGGTCGCGTTTTTATTGGTAAATTTCGTAAAGACCATGTAGCTGTTGTTGAAGTAAATCCTGCTAATTTAAGTGCTAACTTTACAGACGTAATTCCAGCTGGTAAAAGAGTAGTTTCTATAAGTGCTACAGGTCGAGGAGAAAACCTAAAGTAGGTGATTTTAGATACAGATTTAAACATTACCGAATATGATTTAGGCGCGGCTTCTTCAGTCACAAACACAACACCTTCTCGTACATATACTCAAATGGTGGGAAGTAATAAATTAACTGTTCGTGATGATGCTACTATTACATATGATAATGCCGGAGGTGGTATTTGGCTTAATCAAAACAGAGAAGGCACTGATCTTCCTACAATTGCACATATTACACCAGAGGGTGTTGATTATGATAATTTGAGTGCAGGTGTATCGCATGTTTATTGTAGAAATAGTGGTATTGCAATCAACCCCGCAGGTACAGAATTGGCTGTGGTAGGCGCAGGTTCTAAAACATTAACTATTTATACTATTTCAAAAGACAATATAGGAAAAATTTCCTTGACTAAGAAATATACTATTTCAACTGCGGGTAGCAACCACACTGCTCTCTCTTACGACTATGCAGGCAATTTATATGTTGCAAACCGTTCCGCAGAAACTATTACTTTCTACGCTATGCCATACTCAGGCACCGTTGTTACTCCTTGTGCTTCTAAATATGCATTCCAATTGCAAGAAGAGGTAGTTGGCACATTCTATACTGTTACTGCTAATGCTAATGACCCTGCTATGGGTGAAATCACTGGCAATGATGGACAATACACTGCTGGTGCAACTGCTACTCTTACTGCCGTTCCTGCAGCAGGTTATAAGTTCGTTAACTGGACTGTTGGTGAAGAAACTAAGACAGAGAACCCATTAACCCTCACCGTAAATAGCGACCTCACTGTTACTGCTAATTTCGCTGCTCTTCCACAATACACCATCACCGCTACTGCTAATGACGCAGCAATGGGTGCTGTAGAAGGTGCAGGCAAATACTATGAAGGCCAAGAAGTTACTTTGAAAGCTATTGCTAACCAAGGTCACGAGTTCGTAGATTGGAACAATGGTGCTACCGAAGCAACTCTTACCTTTGCTGCAGAAAAAGATTCTGCAGTAGTTGCAAACTTTAAGAAACTTTCTTATACTGTTACAGCTGTTGTAAATGATGATGCAAAGGGTTCTGTAAGTGGTATTGGCACATATGAGTATGGTGCAACAGCTACTGTCGAAGCTGTTGCAGCTGATGGCTATGAACTTCTCTATTGGAGCGACCGCTCAACAGAAAACCCAAGAACCGTTACCGTAGATGGCAACAAGGTTCTAAATGCTTATTTCATCAAAAAATACGAATCAGAACCAACCTTCAAGGTGGAAAAACTTTGGGAGAACACCAACGTACCTGCTGCTACAGGCAATGGCTACCAAGCAGTTGGATGGGATGGCAAGATTTATATGCAAGATGCTGGAAACAAGAAAATCGTCACTTACGCTAGCGCAGAAGATTCTGGTACAGACTATGCTACTGGAGGTGGCGCAGGTCAACAAATTGCTGTTGACGAAGCGGGTAACTTGATCGTATTCAATGCCACATTCTATGCTGCAAGCCCTAACGCAATCCTTATCTACAAAAAAGGTAGCACCGAGGGTAAGGCAGTAAGTTTCACACTCCCTAATCCGGGGCAATGTCACTTCTTCACTGCTTCTGGTGACATCTATAGTGCAGAAGGTGGTTATGTATATTTCTACTGCCAAAATACAACAGTGGTTAACCGCGTCAAGATTACCAATGGAGCTGCAACTGCTGAAGATATTGTTGTTGATGCAGTAGGTAGTGCAATTACCACAGGTAACACTCAAAACCATGTAATGGTGGATATCTTCGGTAACTTGGCGGCACATAGTCGTTCGAATGGCGTTAGCAGCATTAATGTACATAATAATGCGTCTTCTAAGACATTCGCAGCTACTCTTTCTGGCATCAAACTAAGCACACTTGGTGGTTGCACATTTGAGTTAGGTGGTAAAGAGTTCTGGGCATACAATGTAGGTACAACTCACTACAATAGCGAATGGAATATCTACAACATGACTGATGGTATATTCCTTTCTGATACTGTATTCTACGCTAAGAACAAAACTGACAAGAATTCAGCCGCCAACTGGCTCAACGTACAAGTGGTAGATGAGAAGACTGCTTATATCTATCAATTCTGTCCAAAGGTTGCAGTTGCAGTTTGGAAAGTAACTTGCGATACAGGTGACGAGCCAGGTACTGGCACCGCAGTTGACAACACCACCGTTGCTCCTCAAGTTCAAAAGATCATCCGCAACGGTCAAGTACTCATCATCCGCGATGGCAAGACCTTCAACATGATGGGCCAAGAAGTACACTAATTAAAAATTAGTAAATTAGACCCGCTTCGCTATTAGAAGCAAACACTAACAAATATCCAAATAGGCTTCCTCTTTGAGGGAGCCTATTGATATTATATTCATGGAAAAACAACTACAACAGGTTGCCATTTTGGCAGTTTCCAACATTCTTTATCCTCCACAACTTCTCTTTTGCATAGTTTTTGTACAAGATTGTATATGAGAACAAAAGACCTAATAGCTAAGCGTGAGCGAAGAGAACGCAAGCAAACACGCAAACTTAGAAACAACGCCCCAAAGAAGCAGGTACTAGACCTACCCGCTGAGGAGAAATATACCCTGCCCACTGAGTTCAGCGAACACGTGCTCGACGAATTAAAGCACCTGCCGACATTCATCTCCAACGAAGAGATTATGCGCCGTCGCGACATGCGCGATGTGCTCACTTTCACCATCGACCCCGAAGATGCAAAGGACTTCGATGATGCCATATCCTTTAAAATATTAGATACGGGCAACTACCAGATTGGCATACACATTGCCGACGTAACGCACTACGTACACGAGGGCTCTGCCGTAGATGAAGAGGCCTTTCAACGCGGCACCAGCATCTATCTCGTTGATCGCGTCATTCCTATGCTACCCGAACGACTCTGCAACGAGCTATGTAGTCTGCGCCCCAACGAAGATAAACTATGCATGTCCGTCATCGTAGAGATGAATCAGCAGGCCAAAGTAATCCGCCATAAGATATGCCGAACAGTGATTCGCTCCAACTATCGCCTAACCTATCAACAGGCACAAGAGATATTAGGAAACGGAAAAGGGGAAAGTGAAAACAGCAAAGTAACAGCGGAAAACGGCAAACTAGCAGAGGCATTGCACATCTTGAACGGTTTAGCACAAATCCTGCGTGCCAAACGCTTTGAGCATGGCGCCATCAACTTCGAGACACCAGAAGTGCGCTTCCATCTTGATGAGCAAGGCAATCCTACAGAGATTATCTTCCACCGCTCTACCGAAGCCAACTACCTTATTGAGGAGTTTATGCTACTCGCTAACCGAATTGTAGCCGCAGAGATTGGTGCCAAGAAAAGTGATAAGACAAAAGTCGAGGACAACGCCAAAGACAAAAAAGAGGACCATCCTGCCAAGCCATTCGTTTATCGTGTGCACGATGTTCCCGACCCAGAGAAATTAGTCAAGTTGGGCAACTTTATCCGTCAGTTTGGCTTCCACCTACGCACTTCAGCCAAGCGCAGCGTGCAAAACAAACATATCAACAATCTCTTAAACGAATGCCAAGGCACTAACAGTCAGTCACTCATTGAGACACTTGCTATACGCTCTATGGCGAAAGCCGTATATTCTACATCCAATATTGGGCACTATGGATTGGCATTCCCCTACTACACCCACTTCACATCCCCTATCCGCAGATACCCCGATATGATGGTACACCGCCTGTTGGCACGCTACATCCTGCAATCTAAAGCCACCTGCCGACACGACAAAGAGACCCTCGAAGAGGCATGCGTTCACTGCTCCGACACCGAACAAATGGCGCAAATGGCTGAACGCGACTCTATCAAAGAAATGCAAGCCAAATGGATGAGCAACCATATTGGGGAAGAGTTTGATGGTATTATTAGTGGTGTAACCGAATTCGGACTCTTTGTCCAGCTCCAAGATACACTCACCGAAGGTCTTGTTCCTATCCGCACCATTCAGCCACACGACTATATGCAGTACGATGAAGAAAACTATTGTCTCATCGCTGCTCGCAGCGGCAAGACCTACACCTTATCAGATAACGTGCGCGTGCGCGTGGTGAGAGCGGATGTGGAACGCAAGAAAATAGATTTTGAACTAGTAGAAGAATAACCTGCTTTTCTCAAAAAAAGACCTCTGCCGGAGTGCTATATCCGCAACACGAATTGTGCGGTTATTGTTTGATTATTGTGCAGTACGGACAGGAAAAATACCACATTAATCAAAGAGTGTAGGAGCATCTTTTTCAAATTGCTTGAGCACCGAACGCATGAGTGCCTCACGCACCACGCGAGAACGGTTGCGCACACCATACTTCTCACAATAGCGATCCAATGCACGCATCTCGCTATCATTGAGCAAGATGCTCACACGATTGGTGCGCGCCTCGCGAACGCGAGAGCGACTGAACTGCTGAAAAGATGATGGCTTTTGCGATTTCATAGCATTCTTTTACTAAAACTGTATTCCTACACGTGCTCCAATATGTAATTGAGAACAACCTATATAATTTTGATATGCAGTACCATTAATCGTTTCTATAGTATTGATACGTGTTTGTTGCCAACCGGCCACCACAGCCAACAGCAAACTGCTACGTTGATTGATATCGTAGCCGCAACCCACATTCACTCCTGCACACATACCTCCACCCCACTCTTTATTTGTGGCAAAGGCATAACCCACATTCACTCCCACCTTAGGATACCAGCGTTTATCTTCCCTTAATATTGGTACTTGAGCCACCAATTGCAGAGGTATCCAATGATAATTCTTGTCTGCATAAACGGATGCTTGATACCCCACACTACCCCCTAAGAATATGCGTTTACCTAATAGGTTATGAGAACCCAACATCAACTCTAATCGGGTTGTACCTCCCCAACCATGGTAAGGCAAATACGCCGCACCACCATCTACCGCAGCATAGCAATCCACCTTTCGAACACGCACTGCGGATGCTGTTTTCTCCATATCATCATGCTCATCCTGAGCATTCGTTTCCACTCGCAATATCTCCGATGCAGGAAATTGATAACGCGAACCATCCTTCTTGCGTATAATCATCACCTCCTCGTTCTGAAACAGAATATCGCCTTTGACCTTCTGCCCCGAACGCAAGACAATAACCTCCGCGTGCACTGAAGCAATCAATGCGAAACACATTAGTAATATGGCGTGTATCTTTTTCACCTTATGCCCTCTAGTTCTCAGCGACCTTGTTTCACCAAAAGGGTGAAACAGGTCTTGTGACCCTGCTTGTTCTCAGCGACCTTGTTTCACCAAAAGGGTGAAACAGGTCTTGTGACCCTGCTGGGATTCAAACCCAGGACCTTCAGAACCGGAATCTGACGCTCTATTCAGCTAAGCTACAGGGCCTTCGTCGGAATACGCTTGTCGCAATGAACGCGCTTGGCTTTTAATCTCTTCTACCCACTAGAATCAGCATGTAGTAGATGAGCGTACCCAAGGATGCTAGGGCTGCTACCACATATGTGTACGCCGCACTTCGCAAAGCTGCAGATGCCATAGGCGTAGTTTGGCGATCTGTAATCCCCGACTGCTCAAGCCACTGTACCGCACGTTGGCTCGCATTGATTTCTACTGGCAAAGTAACAAAAGAAAACAATGTAGTCAGTCCATAAAGCACTATGCCCGCTATCAGCAATTGCGGAAATGTCTCTATCATCAATATGCCAATCAGCAAAATCCAAGTTACCCAACGTGAAGCAAAATTCACCACTGGCACCAATGCCGTACGCATGCGTAGAGGAGCATAGCCAAAGGCATGCTGCAAGGCATGTCCACACTCGTGTGCCGCTACTGCTGCTGCAGCCACATTAGCAGAACTATACACCGCCTCCGACAGATTTACCGTCTTCGAACGAGGGTCGTAGTGATCCGTCAAATGACCAGATGTACAAGTCACACGCACATCAGTTATGCCATTATCACGCAGCATTTTCTCTGCTACTTGACAACCAGTCAGTGGTAAATCTACTCGAGAATATTCTTTAAAACGATGATTAAGCAAGGCGTTTACACCCCAACTCAACAATGCAATTGTAATAAATAAAAACCAATACATAATAGTTGAAAGTTTATAGTTTATAATTCATGACTAACTCTTCTTGTTGCCTCTTCGCCTACAGACTTTGCATTGTCCTACAACGTATAGCGAGAAATGGTCTGGCTCAAAGTTTGACCAACGCTTATCTGCAAGCATACGCTTGATAGTGGGGTCTTTCACTATACCCACTCTGCCACAACGCTGACAAATGATTTGCACTACCGAATCAGTAGCTCTCACCAATTCATACTGCGCTGCTCTTACTCCATACTCCTTTGTCAGACGACGCACTAATTGAGCATCTTCCAATAGGGATAGCGTATTATAAACAGTAGCTCGGCTGATGGCCAACTCATTCAAGGAGGCACGCAACTCATCAATAGTAAAGCGTTGCAACTTGCATACTGTACTCAATATGGTAAAGCGTTCAGGAGTATGACGCAACTGGTGCTCATCAAGATAAGCACACAATCGACTAGAAGATGATTGTAATATATCTTCCTTTTTGGTAGGCATTAAATATCCTTGATATAGGCACGACGGCGTTTATGAATCTTGTGTGGGAACATCTCCCAATGCGATTGATTCTTGCTATTGGTTTCCAATATAGCAGTTGTCTCAACACGCTTGATTCCATATTGCACGAAGTATGGGTGTTGGTCAGCAATAATCACTGCATTCAACCCCTTATCTTGATAATCAGGACGTACTGCAATAATCAGCAAATCAAATGCTTCCATCTGCTTTGCACGAAGTGCTTTCACCAAATGATACCAACCTAATGGGAATAACTTGCCCTTGCATTTGCGCAACGCATCTGACACATCAGGCATACCTACACCTACGCCCACCACTTCATCTTTTTCATTCACCACCACAGTGACAAAATCAAAGTTCAGCAAAGGGAAATAGATATCACAATAATACTTCTTTTGACGTTCCGTCATTGGTTGGAAATTGTACAACTTTTGGTATGCCACATCTATCACATCCATATACTGCATACCATATTTCTTCACCAGTTCCTTGCAATTCTTCACCTTATCCACTCTCACGCCGCTACGCTCACGCACAATCTTGTCGAAACGCGCAAAACGCTCGGGCAATTCAGTTGGAGGATAAATCTGATACTCAATCCAATCGGCCTCTTTCACCAAGCCATACTCGTCCATATGACGCACATAGTATGGATAATTGTAGAGCGAAGCCATAGGAGCAAGTTGGTCATATCCCTCAAGGAGCAAACCTTGGTGATCAAAATCAGTAAAGCCCACTGGGCCATTGATTTGCTCCATTCCTTTTGCTTTTCCCCAAGCTGCCACTGCATCTAATAGAGCAAAACTAACTTCTTGGTCATCAATAAAATCTATCCAACCAAAACGAACATGCTTCACTTTCCATTTCTCATTGGCTGCATGGTTGATAATACCAGCAATACGACCTACAACTCGTTTGTCGCGATAGGCCATATAGAGAACATATTCACATACTTCATGGGCTGGATTGTGTTTTTCATCAAAAGTGTTGATTTCATCGTCAATTAGTTGAGGGCAATAATATTCACTATCTTTGTAGAACTCATTCCCAAAACGCACGAACTCTTTTAATTCTCTACGAGTCGTAATTTCCTTAATTTCTACTGCCATAATTAAAAAAAATGCACAATTTGAGCGCAAAATTACAAATAATTTCTAGAAAAAACAAATATATCGATATTTTTTTGTAATTTTGCAGTCGATTTTGTAATGTTTACAAAAAATAAGAGATTATTGCTATGAAAGAGGTTCATTCTATCGCTATATATTGCTCTAGTTCAAACAAAGTTCGTGAATCATATATGCAAGCGGCAGAACGCTTGGGTGAATTATTTGCAAAAGCAAATATTCAACTCATTTATGGTGATGGTGGCATAGGCCTGATGGCTGCGGCTGCTCAAGGAGCTTTGGATGCAGGAGGCAAAGTGCTAGGAGTAATACCCCAATTTATGGTGGATGCGGGTTGGAATAATCCCCGCAGTACAAAAACCATTGTGACGGAGACAATGCACGAGCGCAAGGCCACCATCTGTCAGCACGCTGATGCTATGGTGGCATTGCCTGGAGGCATAGGTACCTTTGAGGAATTACTAGAATGCTTGACATGGAAGCAGTTGGGACTACATACATGCCCCGTGGTGATACTGAACACTGATGGATATTATGATCGACTATTGTCATGCATCGACTATATGATAGAAGAACAAATGATGCGCCCTATCCATCGAGAGATGTTTATTGTAGTCTCTACTCCCGAGGAAGTACTGCCAGCCATCATGTCAGCTCCGCAATGGGATCCTTCTACCAGAAGATTAGCGGCTATCTAATCCATTTAGCATACACTACATTGCAACACACAGCACAACCTTGATTCACACATTGCACATATCATCGCTATACACAACCACTTGGGTCAGGTGGGTGCTGTTGGTATTATTGATTATTGGCATAGTTTGCAATGGCCAGTTAAAAGGCCTATTGGGTAGTGTGTTTAGTCGCTCAGAACGCGTGTACGGCATTCAAGCACAAACGATAGGGAATGCTATTATGACGTGGTTATTTCGCCTCGGCATATTGGCATTGACTATTAGCATACTGAGCCATACAGGTGGAGCATTCTTATGGATCACCTATATTAAGGCCTTAGCAGCGGTGGTAGTGGTGTATGTACTTCAAATGCTATTGGTACGCTGGATAGGATGGGTATTTGTGACACCTAAAGTGATGGATATAGCATTAGAGCAATACCACAACTTGCGTATGTTGGCATGCTATCTGCTCTACCCTGTCCTCTTGATAGTAATCAACTGGCCCAACACGTTAGCCACTTATATCCTATTGGGAATCATATTTCTGCTATTCACGGTTGCATTCATATGGAAGGGTATTCAACTATTTTATACAAAACCCCTTTCCATCTTATATATACTAATCTTTTTTGTGAGTTTGGAGATTATTCCTCTGGCTGCAGTGTACAACGTTCATCTACTTTTTACATAATTTACATTTGCGATTATGAAACAAATAAAAAATATTCTTATTTCCCAACCCAAGCCATTGTCTGACCGTAATCCATACGCAGATATGGAATCACTATATGGAGTGAAATGCGATTTTCAGCAACTGATTCGTATAGAGGGAATCAGTGTTCGCGAGTTCCGAGATCAACACGTATATTTGGAAGAATATACGGCTGTGATTGTCAGTTCACGCCTAGGTATTGATCATTTTTTCCGTTTGTGTGAAGAGTCGCGTTTTACAGTGCCTCAGACGATGCACTACTATTGCATATCAGAGGCCGTAGGCAACTATCTGCAAAAGTATATTCAATATCGCAAGCGCAAAGTGTTTACCGCAGAAAACAATCGCTTTGAGGATTTGCTACCCGCTATGTTCCGTCGCCCCAATGAGAAGTACCTGATGGTAATGTCGGATGTGCACAATGATGATGACTTGAATATGTTTGCAGAGAACAACATCAAAGTGAAGCCTGCCATCATGTATCGCACAGTGGCTACTGAATGGCCAACAGATAAGCCATTCAATTATGATATGATTGTGCTATTCACACCATCGGGAGTAGCAGCACTGAAGAAAAATTTTCCGGATTGGCAACAGGGTGATACAGTGCTAGCATGCTTTGGAGCAAACACATTAGCTGCTATAGAGGAGAATGGTTGGACTGCAAACATACAAGCACCTACTCCGGAGTGTCCAAGCATCACCACCGCTATCAAAAATTACTTGGAGGCACAACAAAATCAATAGAGCTTGAACTATACCTTTCCAAAATCTGAGAAGTTGTGTGGTCAGCCCCATATTGACCATCTATATCGCAATGGCAAACGTTTTGTGGTATGGCCTATGCGTGTGACCTACTTGCCCATAGAAGATGCTACCCAAGTATTGGTGTGGGCGCCCAAGTCGCTATTTAAGAGGGCTGTTCATCGCAATCATCTGAGACGACTGATGCGTGAGGCATATCGATTGAACAAAGGTATTATTGAAAATGAAGAAATGCATTTTCAATTGGCTTTTAACTATATCGACAAAGAGATGCAACCCTTCTCAGTAGTAGAAAAAGCCATGTGCAAAGCCCTAAAGCGCATCAGTAATACTGCGACCAATAGCCCACAAGAAAACTAAGATCACGAATGGTATGACACTTAAGACTCTGATACGAAAACTATTTCTACTGCCTGTATATTTCTACAGATATTGTATATCTCCGCTAACACCTCCATCGTGCCGATACACCCCCACATGTAGCCAATACATGGTAGAAGCGGTGATGAAGTATGGGATATTCAAAGGAGGATGGATGGGCATTAAGCGCATCTTGCGTTGCAATCCTTGGGGCGGTAGTGGATACGATCCTGTGCCGTAAGAGAACTAATAATTAGGAATTTTGAATTAGGAATTATGCGAATAGATATTCTTACCGCTTGTCCAGAGTTGTTAGAGTCTCCACTCAACCACTCGATTATTCAGCGAGCCAAAGATAAAGGGTTGGCTGAAATCTATGTGCACAATCTACGCGATTACACCTTAGACAAACATCGGAAGATTGATGACTATGCCTTTGGTTTCGGTGCAGGCATGGTACTGCAAGTAGAACCAATAGACCGTGCTATTGCACATTTAACTAGCCAACGCCACTATGATGAGATCATCTTCACTGCTCCAGATGGCGAACGGTTTACCCAACGCGAAGCCAATGCATTATCTCTGAAAGAGAATATCATCATCCTATGTGGACACTACAAGGGAGTGGACCAGCGAGTGCGCGATCATTTGATTACAAAAGAATATACCATTGGCGATTTTGTTCTCACAGGTGGTGAAATGCCCGCAGCCATCATGACTGATGCTATTGTCCGCCTATTGCCAGGCGCTATTGGCGATGAGACAAGCGCATTGAGCGACAGTTTTCAAGATGGCCTGTTAGAGCCAGGTGTATATACTCGTCCAGCAGAATACAAAGGATGGAAGGTACCCGAAATATTGCTATCTGGTCATCAAGCCAAGATAGAAGAGTGGCTTTACGAAGAGTCTATTCGCCATACTAGAGAACGTCGTCCCGATTTGTTGGAGGAATAGAAATTTCAAATTACTCTATAATGACACGAGACTGCCCGTCGGGCAGTCTCGTTGCGTAAAGATATTGTTTTGTCAACAATTATTATAGCGTATTTCCTAAAACATCGTAGCGGATGCCATTGCTGATAATAATGAGTCGGCCGTTCTCAAGTACTTTTTGTACATTGTGTTGCACTTTATGATTTTCAACTGCTGTATTATCTCCCCAGAAATACACATTGTCAATAAAGAATTGCTTACCATTGCCATTGAAGAACTTAATCTGCATGAATTTGGTGAAATCTACCGTAGGGTAAGTGGAGAATGGAATATCAAATTGGTTCCATTTTCCTGCTTGTAATCGCATGGTATAAGAGCCCTCTTTATTGGTAGGTGTGGCCAGAGATATTGGTGTGATATCAAGGAGGGCATCTTCTGCACAATATACATCCACGTGCATATTGCCAGTACGTGCCACATTGAATGCCTTATTATCGTTGATCTCCCAGCCAAGATAATCTGTGTTAGTAAACAGATAGCATTGATCATTTGGAGCAAGATAACCCGTAGTAGCAATGGTTTGTTGTGCCCAACCACCCATCCAGAAATAGGTAGGAGATGTATAAGCATCGCTATAGATGGAGATAACTATATTTGGATCGTGAGTTGGCGTAGGTGCCGACGCAGGACCTTTCAAGGTAGCTATATCCAAAGTGATAGTATCGGAAGCATTATCGCCCAAGTCGAAGGCGACAATCTGCAACTGAGTTTGCGTAGAAGGCAGCAGCGGTTCTACTCGGATAGTTTTGGTAATACCAGAAGTGGCAGGAGCAGAGAGCAATAGACTATCTTGGTGATATACATGGAAGAATACTACTCCTGACTCATCGGTAGCCGAGCAATCGAGTGTAACAGAGAAATAATCTGCCTCTTTGAGAGTAGCAGTGATATTAGTAGGAGCAATACTATCCTCAAGAGCAGAGGTACGATAGAAATAGAGATTATCCACCGCAAAAGTGGAAAGTTCAGGATTACCATCTGAGAATTTCATTTGAAAAATAGAGGTAAGGTCGAGCCCCTTGAAGTCAGCAACAGGGATATCAAAATGATTCCATTGTTGTCCTACTAGGTTCACAAAAACACCTTTGCCATCATCCGTAGTTAACCCAGGGCCACCATAGATAGGTGTAAGCTTCATCTTACCATCATTTGCTGCCCAAATATCTACGTGCATATACTCCATATGTTTCACAAATATTGGAGTAGCAACTGCCCATCCAAGCCAGTTGAAAGAGGTGTAGTATGCATAATTATCTCCATCAATATTCTTTTGCTCATAGACCGTAGCATCACCCCAATTCTCTTTATAAGACCATGTTGGATTGATCTCATAAACATCCGAATAGATTGCATGTACTAGCGCTGCATCATGTGTAGGCACGGGTGCTGCAGTTTGAGGAGTGGCATAATATTTAGCAGTAGTGGCTTCTACGTTAACAGAATTATCGGATATGTTGCCCGCTCCATCAATCGCATGAATGGTAAAATTGTATTTAGTTTCTGGTTTAAGTCCTGTAATAGTAAGTAGGTCATTATCTACTGAGAACTTGCCATTGAGACCATTAGCAGGATCAGTAACTTGGCACTGAGCCACTAGGATATTGTCGGTAGCCTTGATGCGCACTTGCGCCTTATCAAAAGAGGTAGATACGAGTTCTGCAGATTGGATAGCAGGTTTCTCTGTATCTGGAACCAGAGAACCGAAAGCTTGTATCTCATATACTTTCATGCCATATTGCGTAGAAGCACGAGTAGAGAAGAAGCGAATATAGCGTACCTCTTTGGTTTTATCAGGTTGATCGTACCAGAAGTCGGTGTGGTGCCAAATATTGGTATTTCCCACATAGTTATACACAGTATCCCAATTTTGGTTATCTTTAGATACATCAAAATGATACAATTCAGAACATGCACCCTCGAAGTGAATAGAAATGAGGTCGAGGTTGTAGGCATTCTTGAGATCAATGATATACCATGCATCGTAGGTGCGCTCTTCGGCAGAAGTGCCTGTATTAGCATGTGCTACCCACATGGAAGCATCATTACCATCCACCGCCTTTTCAGGAGTGTCATTGCCTTCATAACCGCTTGCAGAATGGAAATGATTGAGAGCAATATTCTCGCCTTCGTAACCAAACACGATGAACTCAGGAGCTACAACATCATCCACATTTGCGGTAATAGTAGCTTTTCCCTTTTGCTTAGGATAGTACTTGCCATCGACTACTTCGCCTGCGCCAGCAGGTTGGATGGTATAAGTAGGCTTCACTTCCATTTGTTTGCCATTTTGGTCAGGCGCTGTGATAGCAAGGTTGACAAACTCTCCTACTCTACATACATTGTTGTCAGGAGTTACAGTGAGAGATTGTAGCACGCTGGCACCGGCCTTGTACACACGGAACTCGAAGAACGAATAACCATACCCTGTACCACGCTCTTTACCATCGAAGCGAATGTAACGTGCAGTGGTCTCTTTGAACTCTAAAGTTTGCGTATGAGGGAAGCCACTGAGAGACTGCCCTTCGATTTCAATAATAGGTGTGAAAGCAGCATTATCTGCAGAAGCAGAGATAGTGAAGGTTTTGCCATAAGCACCTTCCCAAATGATTTGGATGGTATTGAAAGTGCGGCTTTGTCCCATATCTAACACCCACCATTGAGGGTCAGAGAATTCAGATTCCCAACGAGAACCTTTGTTGTCATCAATAGCTGCAGCTGCATTACCTGATGAAGCAGTAGCTGAGGAACCATTGGATGTCAATGCAAAATTGACATCGGTGTCTTGTGCACAAACAGCAATAGCACACAGACAAGCAAAAAGAGAAAGATAAAAGTGCTTCATGATTGTAAAATTTTAGAGTTGTGTAATATTGTCTTGGATTATTTAGGAAGTTAGGGAGGGAGCCACCCTCCCTAACCAAGGGAATAGGTTAGCGTACTACGCTACCAGTGATGTCATATTTCACGCCATCGCGGATGATGATGAGTTGGCCGTTCTCAATCTTTTTGGTAGCATGTTTCTCAACGGTGATGTTCTCTACGCCAGTACCTTCACCATAGAAATATACATTATCAATGTAGCAAGTAGAAGGCATAGAATCCCACTTTATTTGGATGATATTTGCCAAATTGATACCTACAAACTCTGTAACGAGGTCAATATCAATAGCATTCCAACCTGCTTGCAAAGCATATTCCTTCAATGCCTCACCACCCCATATAGGAGTAAACTTGATGGATGCTGCTTCAGCCACATAGATATCGAGGTGCAGTTTTGGATATGCGGTCATGTCGCCGATAGTACTACTACTATTGAACTCCCAGCCGAGGTAGTTACACTTGGTGTAATAGAACGCCTTGTCACCTTCAGCGAGCTGTACCTCTTCCTCTTTGGTGGATTGTCCCCAACCGCCAGTAACGCGAGTAACGGTAGATGTGTAAACATCGGAGTAGATAGAGAATACTTGTGCAGAATCGCGAGTAGGAGCAGGTGCTGCCTCTGGGTGGTCTACTTGAGGAGGAGCAACCGCAGCTCCTACATCTTTGATAGATATTTCGCTGATAGTAATTTGGCAAGGGCCAGCCAAACCGAAGTCAAATACAAGAATTTGGTTGTTGCCTTCGATACCATTGCCTGGTGCTGATACATATGTGTAATCAGCATTAGCAGGCAAATTGATTTGATTATCATATACTGGTGCCACATTATCGTCCATCTTCACGGTAACACCACCGATAGCAGCGGTAGCATGGAACTTAGCAGAGAAGACATATTGCTTTGCAGGGTCGAAAACGACATTGTGTTTGATTTTTACTTGACCTTGCCATTGACCCAAAAGTTGGCTCTTGATGTCCACGCTGACAGTGCCAGTGGCAGGGTTGTAAGTTGCAGAGCTGACGCCATCGGGTGTCCAGTTAGGTGCGATATAATAGCTATCAAGGGAGGCAGCAGCAGGGTCAAAAAGTTCAGTACCCTCTACAGATTGTTGCTCTACCTCATGTACGGTGATTTCACTGATAGTGATTTGGCAAGGAGGAGCCCAGCCAAAGTCAAAGACAAGTACTTGATCAGTACCAGCTATGCCATTGACGGGATCAGAAGTATATACATAATCCTCGTTGGCAGGCAAATTGACTTGATTGTCATAAACCAATGCAGGGTCGCTATTGTCCATCTTGATGGTGACGCCACCAACAGCAGCCGTAGCGTGAAACTTAATAGACAAGGCATACTGCTTTGCAGAATCGAAAACCATATTGTGTTTTAGTTTTACTTGTGCTTGCCATTGGCCATAGAATTGGCTTTTGAGGTCCACAGAGAGGGTACCAGTAGTAGCATTGTAGGTAGCAGAACTGTTGGTTTCTTGTTGCCAGTTAGGAGCGAAATAGGTGCCGCCTTCAGGAATGTAGGCAGATGCAGGGTCAAACAAATTGGTTTGAGCCATGGCGCTGATTGCGAATAACGCAATAGCGAAAAGAGAAAAGATCTTTTTCATACGCGTAATGATTTAATGGTTAATAATTATATATAGCCAAACTTTGTTTGGATTAGAGGGTTAGGGAGGGAGTCACCCTCCCTAACCTAATAAATGAATTAGCGTACTACACGACCCATAACGTCGTATGTAACACCATTGTAAATAATGTACAATGCGCCATTACGGATAGTCTTTTGGATTTGTACAGAATTGAGAGTATTCTCTACGTTAGTAGTAGGACCATCTGGTTCTGTTGTTTCTTCGCAAGTTGTACCATAGAGGTAAGCATCGAATACATATTTCGACCAGTCATCGACATGGATAGATGATTTTGCCTCAATTTGACCAGAGTAGCTGATGACTGCACCTGGCAATGGTTTATTAGCTGCATCTTTGAGAGTCAAAGTGTATGTATAATCATCTGTTTTAACTCTATCAAAATAAGCAATAAAGTTATCTTTTGAGCCATCCAATAGGAAATCTCCACCCATAGCATTATTACGGAACATAGTAGCATTCTCATCACCTTCGGAAGCACTAATCGTAATAACTACATTGCCAGTAGCATCAGTAATCCATGAGAATAAAGGATTGCAAGAACCTTGATTTTCTGTTATACGGTCAGCTGGTGCTTCGCAATAGTTAGATATCGGAAGTGGAGAAGCTGCCACATTCCATGTGACACCATCTGATTCAAGAGAGTCATCTTTATCAATAGCTTTAGCAACAACCTTAACAGTATATTCACCTGCTACGTATGCTTCAAAATTGATTGTACCGCCATTGGTAATTTCTTGTGTGTATTTCAAAGTAACACCTTGATATACACGCACCTCGTATGATGTAGCATCAAGAACTTCATCGAAAGTAACAACACCAGCATCGGTAACTGCCACATTAGAAGGAGCCTCTAATTTGTTGCAAACACCGCCATAGGTATAGATGAAATCTGGAAAACAATATTCATCATTTCCATTTACCGTCCAAGCAAGCGCATGACCTGAACCAATGTGCATAATTTTAGCACCCTTTTCCAAATCTGCTATATTCACGAGACGTGCTTCGTTACCAGAAAATACTTTCTCAAATGTAAAGTAATCGGAAGCAGGGGTAGTAGTAACAAAGTTGTCTGTACTAACAACAAAAGCCTCGATGCCACCCTCGAAACCACCATTACGGTAAGAGCAAGACTCTGTACCAATGCCATTATCCATAGTAATAACTACATCGCCATTGTCAGCAGTTTCCCAAGTAAGAGCAATAGCTGCACCGTTTTTGGTAAGTAGTTCGTTAGTATAGTAACAGTATTCAGTAACAATCAAATCGCCTGTTTCGCCGCCTTCGCCTGGGGTCTCGCCTGTTGTGCCATCCGCATAATATACCCAGAAAGTGCAAGAGCCTAATCCGTGGGTAATAGTTACTTCTGTTTCTTTGGCTGTAAATGAAGATAGATAAAGAATCATACCTGCGCCATCAATCTTTCCATTAACAGTACAATCAGAAATACCTGCTGGAGCTGTTATATAGATACCTTTTTCTGCAGCCCAAGGTGGTTGTTGTACATTTACAACACTAGACAAACACTCGTGTGATACTTTATACTTATTATCTGAAGCTTCAACCCAATCCACATTAGCCCATTTGTCAGTTACTTCAGGATCTTCTGGATCTGGAGTTGGCTCTGGTTCTTCACCGCCTTCGCCAGGAGTGTCACCGCCTTCGCCGCCACCTTCGGTGCCGTCAGCATAATATACCCAGAAAGTGCAAGAGCCTAATCCGTGGGTAATAGTTACCTCTGTTTCTTTGGCGGTAAATGAAGATAGATAAAGAATCATACCTGCGCCATCAATTGCACCATTCACACTACACTCAGAGATGCCAGCAGGAACTGTAACATAAATACCCTTTTCATTAGCCCATCCAGGTTGTTGAACGTTTATAACAGCAGTTAAACAATCACTATAAACTTTGAATTTATTATCGGAAGCAGCGACCCAATCAATAGATTCCCAATCAATTGTGCCATCTTCTGGTTCTTCTGGGTCTGGAGTTGGTTCTGGTTCTTCGCCACCTTCACCTGTGCCTGGGTCTGGGGTTTCGCCAGTTGTGCCATCTGCATAATATACCCAGAAGTTGCAAGAACCGCCGGCATAGTTAATGGTTACAGCTGTTTCTTGAGCGGTAAATGCAGAGAGATGAAGTGCAATACCTGCACCTTGAATAGCGCTAGAAACATTGCAATCTAAAATACCAGCAGGAACTGTCACATAAATACTTGGTTCTGTAGTAAAACTTGGTTGCTGGATATTAACAACACTCAAACCTTCGGCAGCAGATACTTTGTATTTATTACTATAAGCACCTCCACCTGCACCATCGCCGAGAAAATCATATGTACTCCAATCCACGCCAGAAGCTGCGGAGAGGTTCAATGCACCAAATAGCATGGCTATTAGTGCGAACGATTTTAGAAAATGTTTTTTCATAACCGTAATAATTTAAAAGTTAATAATAAAGTTAATAATAAAGTTAATATTGTTGTTTTGAGTTTTGCTTTGTAAGGAATCATGCTTATTTAATCTGCATACCCAGAGCATTGTAGCGGATACCATTAGAGATGATAATCATCTGACCGTTCTCAATGAGCTTTTTAGCAGCGGTATTGGTAACTACATTATCAATATCGGTTGTTTCGCAATTTTCACCAACAGTATAAGAAACACGCTCTGTAAAGAGAACTTTACCAGCTTCAAGTGCCACTTTCACTAAGAAGACCAATTGCTCTCCATTAGCTAAACCAGTAAGGGTATGGGTAGCTGTGCGCGTGGTAGCATCCCAACCTGCCATTTGGATATCACCACCCATCATCACACCATTTTGGTCGAAACGGAAAAGATATGGCGATGCCATACCAGGGAGATTGTCTAGGAATTGTACCGTGATATTCACACCAGCAGTAGTGGTCTGAACTTGCCAATAGAATCCTTTCTCGAGCGAAGTGATAGCATGATTAGGATCGGCCTCGGTATAGTAGGTATCAACTCCCTTTGCCGTACCAGAACATGCACCTTCTTGAAGATCTTCTGGAGTATCAGGAGTATCTGGTGTATCTGGATTATCAGGTGTATCTGGGGTATCAAAACCATCGCATACTTGCGAGAAGTCGGCATCGATAGGTAACTTGAACCATGCTTCGCCATCTTCGTATTGCACGAAGAAATCACCAGCATAGATAGTAGGCGCTACATTGGACTCAATAATCACCGATAAAGTGTCGCCGTTTTGCGTAAGATTTTTAGATGCATGGTAGCCACCTACTCCATTCACATTCATGAAGAAGTTGGAACCATCGTTGTACTTAACGAAAGCATCCGTGGATACAAAAACAAATTGATACCGATTGCCGCCCAATGAAGAGCAGGTAATCTGTGCTGTGTGGACTGCCTGCGTGCTTGTGATAAGCGCATCGCAATAGGTGGCAGCAGAGAGGGTTGTTGCACTAAAGAACAACGCGAGTAGTGCAATCGATTTGAGGAAATGCTTTTTCATATAAAATTAATTTTAAGTTAGTATTATCTATTGTTTATCCCTTGCTTATCCTATACTCCTCTCACGATGAGGTTTCGATGAGGTCTCGATGAGGTTCCGATGAGGTTCCGATACCGTAAGGTGGCAATTAGAGGGAGTTATAAGTTATAATTTTACGATGATGGTTTGTACAGAGGCAGCAGGTAGCTTAACATTGGCATAGTGATTGCCCAACTGCACTGGCAGTGTGGTCTCGGGACCCATGTTGAGGATATTGATAGCATATGAGCCATCGGTTTTCTCCACGGCGCAGAGGAAGATATCCTGTGTGAGGCAGTCGGAACCCGTCTTCATGGTAGCAGGGTAGTCCACTTGCAACGCCACATCGCCTGGGCGCATGGAGCGAGAGAACTGCTTGAGTACATAATAATAAGGTGTATAGTAAATCACGTCATTCTGATAATCAACCATCACCTGCGCACCTGCGAAATTATTCACGTGGTTAGGTCCGCCAATGGAGTCGAGCACGATATTCCAATCGCAATAGCCCGTGAGCCAATGGTTAGTACCATCAATGATATACTGCGCATAGCGGAAGACTGGCGAATACTTGGGGTGTGTGCCACCTGCCCAACGTGTGGAATATGCCCAATCGGTGGCAATCTTGTCCCACCAGAACGCATCGTTATTGAACCATCCAGACTCTTGGAAGCCGACTGGGTCAGTGACACCGTCCCATGGTGGGCAACCGAGGTTGTCGATACAGCCCTCAGAGTGGAAGATAGTCTTATTAGGGTATTTGGCATGTGCCTCTTCCAATGTCTCAGGGAAGCAACCAATGGTGCTACCATACCAGTGGACAGCCATACCAGTGGTGTATTGGTTAGCCAATGAGTCTTGGTAGATTGCATCGGCGTAAGGCATCATCTCGAAGATGTTTTGGTCGAAGCCATAGATAGCCACATCGCTATGTCCACGGCGGATGAGCGTAGGTGCGAGGTAGTCGCGGATGAACTCGGTCTCGACTTGTGGCGAGAAATCCATGCTCTCCCAACCGCCATCGTTGCCCATAGGTTCGTTGACTGGGGTCACAGACCAGATATTGACACCCTCTGCCTTCCATGCCTCGATATAAGCAGCGATATAGTTGGCATACACCTGATAGTACTCGGGCAGCAATGCACCACCACGGGCTACGCCGTTCTCGCGCTCGTAGTACTTCTGGTTGTCCTTCATCCATGCAGGCGCGGTCCAAGTGTTCGCCATGATGCGATAGGTGTTGTCCGACTGCCCTTGCTTGATATTCCAGACGTCCAGCATGAGATGGTAGAGGTCGTATTGCTCATCCTTCACCTGTGGGTACTTGCTGGCAGGGAAGCCCTCTTTGTCACGGTTGAGCGAGAAGTGCTTCATCTCGGTATCGCCGTCCACCTCGGTGAGGGCATACTTGCCTTCGACAGAGAAATCGGATGAGCCGATTTGTGTGCGGACTACGGAGAAGTTGGCACCCTCCTCGGAGAAGAGTTCGTGGAGCACGCTCTGGCGTTGCTCGGGCGTGAGGCACGCAAGCACGAAAGCCGAAGACTCGGTGA
Source organism: Paludibacteraceae bacterium (assembly GCA_017457295.1). GTDB lineage: Bacteria > Bacteroidota > Bacteroidia > Bacteroidales > Paludibacteraceae > Colicola. Next base: position 49,758 of record JAFTHS010000047.1, read on the forward strand.
GTGAGCCACCATAGCCGTCGATGGTCTGCTTTCGCTCATCCACATGGATGGTGATAGCATTGTCGGCTGTGCCCTCGTGGAAAACGACTGCCTTTTGTTCGGTGCATTTGTCGCCCGCAGCAGAAGTGAGCCACACGTGGGTGGAGGGGACTTTTGCGGTACAAGATACCAACAAGAAGAGTGATGATGCGATTAATAACTTTCTCATAATTCTACTATTAACTGTTTGATTTCGCCATCGCGGGCGAAGATGTGTTGGCTTTGTTCTGGGGTTAGGGTGACACTGCCTGTGCCTTTGCCCGTTTTGCGGTAGATAATCTCTATGCCACAATACGAGAAGCGCAGTTCGCCATCGCGGAAGTCCGCATCGGTAAGCATGATGGGGCAGAAGGTGATTTGACCGTCTTGCACGTGTACGCCCAACTCGAAGAAGCGAGAGATGATGTCCTCCTTGACTTGTCCTGTCATGCCCGGTTGCTGAACACCCATCATAGATGGTGTGTGTGAATAGGCATCGAATGGGAAAGAGCCGTACTCGGCAGGGGTCTTGTGGGAGCCGATGCCTTCGCGGATTGCTTGGTAATGGGCGATTAGATTAGACGCAGCTTCGCTGCTATGGGACGGCGTTCCGCCTATTGGATATTGGCTATTGGCTTGAATACATTCGCCAACAGCGAGGAGGAGTTTGCTGACCATGTGCCAGTAGATACAACCCAGACCTTCGTACTTGTAGAACGTGCCTGAACGGCCCGTGAAGGCATGGTGGTTGAAGAGCTGTTCGTAGAGATTGAGCAGTTGCTCTGTCTCCTCTGGGGTGATCTGCTCGCTGCTGCGTTGGATAGCGCGCAGGAGGAAATCGGCATTGTTGAAGTTAGCCGAGAAATGTACCTTACCAGTGCAGTCCTGCGTGAGGATGTCCGTAGCACGATGAGCCAAGAGGCGTTGCACGATAGGCAAGGATAGTGCCTCCTCTGGCAGGGTGTTCATATCTAAGAAGGACGCGCGCTTGCGTGCGGGATAGAGCATGTAGCTGCGTTGGTCTTCGCGATAAAGTGCGGACTGGCGCATAGCATCCAAGAGATGGGCTGCTTGCTCTGCATCCAAACGGCGAGAAGAGAGGACTGCCACCTGACCCTCGAGCATCTCATAGAGATGGCTGATGGCGATGGTGCCACGATCGAACTTCACCAGATTATATGCGTGATACAATCCATCCTCGCGCTGGTTGACATCGATAGACTGGTCGATGAAGTCAAGCGTCATATTGAGGAACTGGCAGATGAGCGATGCGTCCATCTCCACTTTCTTGCCAGAGTGTCCTGCATAGATAGCGTTGCGGTAAGCCTCGCCTGCACGCCCCACTTGGTCGGTGAAGGTGCGGCGGGTGTGGTTCGTGAAGGAGATAGGCTGGTCGGCTTGCTCTGGCAAGTGATTGACCATAGCGGTCAGTATATTGCGCAAGAAGAGTACGACCTCTTCGGAGAGAGCGTAGGTGGTTTCCTCCGACAGATACAAGTCGATGAGGAAGGTAACGAAGCGGCGCATGTAATAGAGCGTGACCATAGAGGCACCATTGCCCACCAGTGCGTTGTTGGCATCGTTCCACTCAGGACGCAGGGTGTTCATCCATATACCTGCCTCGGGAATGAAATTGCTGAGTTTGGTGAGCAGTGTGATGAGCAGTTTCTCGGTGAAAGTAACCAAGAGTGGTTGGTTGTCAGTACCCATCACGAGGCGAGCATCTTGTCCGTAG
>JAFTHS010000048.1 GCA_017457295.1 Paludibacteraceae bacterium
CATGACGGGTACTACTGCTGGCTACGTGATTCCAATTGACAACACCCCTAATCATTTCATTTACCAAGTGCGTGCCAATGGTTATCATCTCTACAAAAATGGCGACAAAGGGGCTTATTTCACATCTCCTAACGGCACAACGGCTCCTGCACGCTGCAATACCGTAGGTGGTGCGTTGTTTCAATTGAATGGACACGACATGTTCGTCTATACTTCTGGTAGCCACTATAAGGGCGGCTGGACCCTTCGCGATATGACATCAGCCGAACTCACTCCTATGTACACCCAAGAGCCATTGGGTGATGGCGGCTACTATGCTAATGCATCAGTAGGGGCTTTCTTCCATTGGGAACGCGTTGATTCTGTGACGGTGAACTTGTACGAATACTGTCTAGGACATGGTATCGCAGGTTGGGAAATCAGTTCCGAACCACATAAGATTCGTGTAAAAGAGTTTACTCTTGATCAGACAAATGTGACAGTAGAGGTTGGTGATACTGTTCACCTACAAGCTATCATCACCCCTACTAATGCAGACAATCAAGATCTGACATGGCGTTATGCCAAAACTAACCGCAATACAAAACTCAAGAGCAACGGTCTCACAGCCACTTTCACAAGCACTAAAGCTGACACATATACAGTGACTGCTACTTTAGGTGAATTTCAAGCAGAATGTACGATTGTAGTCACTCCTCCAACAGGTGTTGTTGCTCCTTCTATAGAAAGTGCTACTCCATATAAAGTAATGCGTAATGGACGTTTAGAGATTCAGCACGAAGGCAAGGCTTACACTCCTCTTGGACAGAATCTTTAGTCTCTCACTCTACTAATTGCCCTAGCATATTGTAGTACAAGCCATTACGCAATATCACAACCTGATTATTGCGGATGGCTTTTTTCATATCTAACACCTGCATTTCAGCGTTATTTATTGCAGTAGAAATAGAAGATATATCCTTACCATATAGTACAACTGTTCCTGTTTCAAAACAGGAGAATGTATTGTATCCTACATTATACTTTATATAGCGTCGTGTATTACTCCCCATAGCTTGTATTTTTGCTACGCCATCATTAGAAAACGATATTTCCCATGAAGCATTAGCATCTACTATAGTTTGAGTTCTCATAAGATTTTCTTTAGATGATGCAGCATATAGATATCCCGTATCTGCCACACAGAATGCCCAATTTCTTCCATTATACCCTTTTTCTAAGGAAATAACTTGTACATGTCGATTAATGATCAAAGTATCTTTATTTGCAGATTTTTCAATCTCTACTGCGGCACGATTATTCAGATTTTGTACCACACCTAATGCCATATTCGCACTTGATGCAGCAATTACGATTTTCGTTCCTATTGATAATTGAGATAAATCTGTTACCTGTGTCCAAATGCCCAAATATTCTTCCCCAAGTGGGGTATCTACAATCGAATCTTGTTCTTCTGTTAAATAAGTTATTTCTAATTTGGATAGTGTTCCTTTCGCTTCAATATTCCATGTCAATATCGTATCATTGGGATTCTGAATGATTGCTTTATTATCAAAAGTAAGAATAACCTCTTTTATTTTGCGATTCGAATATACATTGAACTTGCCGTTTTTATAAATAAACAATCCTTCCTCAACATATCTTGAATGACCATATGGTGCTTTTTTTGTTTGCCAATATGAATATTCATCTATTGAATCCGTGGTCCAAACACCTTCTAATCCTATCCCATCTGCCACTGCAGCATCGGCAAAAACATACGTAACATCAGCAGCATATATGCGGCATACAGTGATTACAACAAAGCAAAAGAACAAATAACTGCGTTTCATTGATTCTAAAATTTTAATCATTTTATACTTTCCCATAGTTTGAAATCTGTAAACAAGCACTCGCCATAAGAGTCCTTGATACGAACTTTCGTAGGATCTATAGTTATCTGATACATACTTTTATCAGCCGAATCTTTGGGATAATAGTAACTTACGTCTTGTACATCAATATGATGCGACACTGCTGTACGAATACGTGCAATATATCCTCTTATGTTTGTCACATCGTCCATATACGAACGCTTTTCTGTGATAGGTGTCTCGCGAAATAGATTGCAAATAGCGTGATAAACTTTTCCTAAGCGCTCTACATCTCTATGTGATAATGGATTATGTTGTCCTGCTTTCACCAAACCGCCATAATGCGTACAAAACGTTTGATGAAGAATAAATACATATGTTGCCAATTGTGTACCACTCATTTGTATCTCTATCCCACGCATCCAAATCCTGCGGGCTGGTATATCTATCAAAATTGAATTCTCTTCACCATTAGTATGCTGACGAGCTAAGAAATCAAACAAGTGCTTATAAAACCCATGATATTTAAACATATTTTTGCCACGCATAGGACGATGATATTCTGGTTCTGTGATATACAACTCATACTCATCTAGAAATCTACGTATCTCATTTATCACCGAGTTAGTTTCATTCTCAAGACGGATTGTCAAAAAATTAACAAAACAACTATCATTCTGTAACACATTGCAAGGCACATGCGATACTCCGACATTGATTAACAACGATGGTAAAATATCATGAAATAAACTTGCGTGACACGTATTAGTTAAATAATCTCTCGTATAACTTTCTGTAGTAATATGGGTTAATCGATCATACAAATTGTCCAGCATTTCTGTAGATAGTCGTGGGTTCATATAGCGAATAATATCGTATAGATACTCTCTACCCAGTTCGCAACAATATTTAGATATATTTGGTATATAAATAAACTCAAATTTCCATAAATGCAACAGGTTAGAGATAGCTTCATATTGTTGTTTAATCTCCTCATTAATAGTATGCATATAGTCGCTTTCAATATACATCACATATTTTTCTGTATTTTTCCAACCACTGATTTGTGAGGATATTAAATGATATTTCCCACCATGATCATTAAGAGTGAGTTTTAATGTCAGTAGCAGCAATGCTTCTTTCGCGACACAAGAGTTATCAGAATAGGCAGCTTTTTTTAAAATAGAGAATATACGTTTTTGTTCCTCTACAGTCATTTTTGATATGTATCCTACAGAGTCTGCAAGCGAGATGCACTGAGCTTCATATAGCTCATCTTGTGAAATTCCAAAGGTGTCAACAATTTCGTTGTATAATGCAATTTCTTCGCGGCAAATCACATCATCCGACTTAATAAGATCGGAAATCAAACGAGCAATTGCTATTTTTTGATGGTGTCGCATAGTATAGAAGTTTTAATAATTTAGACTGGGCCACAAAGTTACTACTTTTTTTTGAATTAGCAAAATACAATCTATATTTTTTATATTTAACATAGTTTAGTGAAAATCATAATTTATAGCACGAAAAAATGGAAGGACACGTTATATCCTTCCATTTTTCTTCGTAACAAGATTTGTTATTGTTACGCTTATGGCAACATCAACGCACCTACGAGTGCCAAAATAGCGTAGAACTCAGGGAGCGCAGCGTAGATCATGGTGTTGGTTTGTACATCGTGACCAGCAGCGATACCTGCGATACCATTAGCACAAACTTGACCTTGACGGATAGCAGAGAACAAGCAAACCAAACCTACTGCCAAACCAACTGCAAAGAGCATAGGACCTTGAGCTGCAAAATCTTTACCCATCCACATCAAGAATGCTACGAAACCGTACAAACCTTGAGTAGCAGGAAGAGCAGACAAAATCATGTAGCTACTACCTTTTTCTTTGTTCTTCTTCAACGCACCTTCTGCTGCATTACCTGCAATAGTAGTACCATAAGCAGAACCTACACCAGCGAGACCCAACATCAAGCCCCAGCCGAGATAACCTAAAATTTCATTCATAATTGTTTAATGTTTTATTTTGTTATTATTTTTTGATTCGGGATTCGGGAGTCGAGATTTAGGAATCGGGACTCCTTATCTTTATTCTTATTATTTCTTAAATGGTTGATACAACGTACCTTTGCCTTCATAACCTGCGTTCTTGAAATACTCTACGAAACTCAAACGCAATGGGTGAACAAACGCACCCAGCGCTGACATCGCCAAGTTCAATACGTGGCCCAAGACAAGAATCAGCACGAATGGCAACCATTGCCATGTGGCACCTTCGGTAGTGCCACCCATTACCATCAAGCCCAAGTTGTTGAACGCTGCACCTAACATACCACCTGCCAAGCCAAGGGCATACAGACGGATATAAGAGAGCACATCGCCCAAGATACCAGTGGCCATGTTGTAGGTATCCCACAAACCTGCACCGATGTTAATCAATGGGTTACGACCTGGAGTGTTGAAGATATAGATAGCCAATGCTGATACCGCACCTACTGCTATCAACGCCCACTTAAACACGTTCTCTGGCAATACAGTCAAGCCCAATATAGCCACAATCAGACCACCTACGATGAGTAACAACCATCCCCAAGTAGCAATATTCTCCTTGAAGCCAAATTGCTTGGTATAGCAGATAGCTTTCACCACCATCGCCAGACAGATATGGAACACACCTATACATATTGCCAATACCATCTGAATATCGTAGCCCATCACATTACCCTTAATCATCATATTCTTCAACGCCTGAGGTACCCACTCCGCGTTGTAGAGGTCAATACCCATGAATGTGCCAAGGAAGAATCCTACTACCGTAGTACCCACACCCAGCACAGTAATGATAGGACCTAGGCCTTCAAACATAGCGATATTGAGTTTCTTCTTTGCAATCAGCAAACCGATGATAATGAGTAAGATTCCATATCCACAATCGCCCATACACATCGCGAAGAACAAGAGGAAGAATGGTGCCAAGATAGGTGTAGGATCAAACTCACCATAGTTAGGCCAACCATACATACCTGTCAGACTCTCAAAGAGTTGGGTGAACTTGTTATTGCGCAGTTTGATAGGCGTATTGTCCTCTGCTGTAGGGTCTTCGGCTTGGTAATATACCTCTTGCTTTTGGAGCATAGCATCCAATGCAGCCACTTGGTCAATAGGACAGAAACCCTCCAAAACCTTCAAACTGCCGTCTGCCTCTGAATCGGTATTGAGTGTGACACGTTTCCAGTCGATCTGCTCTTGCAGTTGCTTTAGTTCGGTCTCCAATGCAGGGATATTCTCTTTTGCCCAGAGTTCAATGCGTGCATTTTGCGCTACGAGCAAGCCATTCAAGCCCTCTACATCCTTCTGCAAGTCAGCAGCAGACTTCTCGTTCAAGTATTGCTCTTGGCAACCTTCTGGTGCATCGTCGGCATTGTTTACCTGTACAAAGTACACTGTCGCTCCTTGCTCTGCTACTACGATACCCCACTCTTCTTGGAAGAGTTTCTTTGGGCATGTAAAATAGCGGAGAGTATAACCTGCTTCTTTGAGTTGAGCAATGCGTTCAGCCGAAAAGTCGCCCCAGATAGCCATCTTATTGACCTCTTTTTGGGTAGCAGCAATACGGCTTTCGAGCGCAGCTTTCTCTTGCAACAATTGATCAGGAGCACCTTGCGCGATGAGTTTGCGAGCGTTGTCGGCCTTAGCCAGCAGTTCTTGCAAATGTGCATCTTCTGCCATGCCAGCAGCTTTCTCAGTCACATGCACTACTCCCACCTCGCGCAACTGCTCAAGGAAGGTCTCATACTCGCGATGGAACACCAAGAAGGTGTATTTCTTCATTTGCGTAATCATGCTTGTGCCTCCTTTCTTGCTTGCTCCTCAGCCATACGTGCTTCTGCTTCGCGTTTGGATTTTACAATCTTTTGCGATGACTTGCTGAGGTTCTCTTCATCTTCCATAAAACGCTTAATCTTACGAATAGCGTCTTGATAACCAGGTATTTGCACTTTCTCAAAGAGGTTCACCTTTTGGGTGGTCTTCTTACGTGCATAGTCCAAGAGCTCCACCTTACGGCGTACAAACTCCTGACGAATACCTACATCGGCAATGGCTTTGAGTTGGTTGAAGCCGTCTGCAAACCATTTAGGACTTGAGAAGATGCTAAACTCTTTGGTTGAGTACACCACCTCCTCCAATATGGGCACACGCACGCCTGCGATCTTCTTAATAGACATGCGCACGTCGTCCACATGGATAAGCGAGGTGTCGAACTCGCCCCATAGAGCCAACATCTGGTCGTAGTCCTTGATTCGGCGGTCCACTTCCTCGTCTAGCGCCTTTATCTCGTCCTTTGCACGCTTCACTTCCAGTCGGAGAGCCGACTCTTTGCTCTGAAGCGTAGGCAGAGTACGTTGGCGCATTTTGAGGTCCTTCTCAAGTGCCTGCAACGATGTTTTGTTAAACTGATAATTAATTGCCATATATAATTTTATTTTATTCTTTGCATTGTATTATTCCACAACATTACCCATTACATCACATGTAATGCCGTTATGAATAATCTGTAATTGACCATTTAGCAGTTGCTTTCGTGTCGTTACTACAGGTGAAACGACAGATTCTGAAACAGCCGTTTCAACAGCACATGCGATAAGCGAATAGTTGTCTGTGCGACATTCTGAGGCTGTAGCAATGAAGTCGTCTGATTTCTCTTTGCCAGGAATAGTAATATTGTAATTCACTCCCACAGCAGTATCCACTTCTGGGAAAGTGATACCATACCAATCCTTTTCCTCTGTCTGTTGCATCAACGGACGGGCAGACCACACATATGCATTTTCGGCTGCCGAACGAGTGCGGTCACCACCGCCCCACCACCATATTTGTGGAGCACCAGCAGGCGAATACACACGAATAGTAACAGGCGCATAAGTAGGCATATTTACCTTATTGGCAGCAGATTTCCATGCTACCACATTGTCTACAGTTGCATACACCCTATTCGCAGATAACGGTGCACCATTTGCGGTACATTCTTCATACTGCCAATCTGCACCACAGAGGTACTTATATCCTTGCGAAGCATTCGCATTCTCAACAGTCAGAGTATAGTGGGTATCATCTACCTTGTCCATACGAACAGGTTGCCAGTCGCTCCACGATGCAGCAATATAGCATTGAGGTGTGCCCGCAGGTACTGCTACTGAATAAGTGATACTATTCGTTTTATTCAGTTTCGCCACCATCTTGTCTATCTGCTCTTCGGTCAAATAACCTCCGTCCACAAAATGCGCACGCACGGCTTCTCCGAACGACGGGTCAGTAGCGGGATCAACTCCTGCCAAATGACGAATACAATAGCGTATGCAATTGCGATGGCGATATTCTTGCACCTTCAAGTTGGATGTAGCTTCGTAGTCGCGTGCAATCTCTTCCCATGACGCACCGCACAATGCGGCAATCATGGCGGAGAAAGAACCTGTACGATCAGAACCCAATGCGCAGTGTATTTGGAAAGGTCCTGTATGAGCATCATCATTCACATACTCTACCAGTTCCTTCATCCATTCTGCATACTGCTTGCTATCGCTCTCAAAGACTGCACTATTATAACTTGGTGTCTTGCCACTTTTTTCACCCACATACAACACATTGTTGTTGTCAACAATACTTTGATAATATGTTGGAATAGCAATAGTGTATGTTTTACCACCACAAGAATAGGTTTTGCCTACCCTGCTGCTTTCATTGCCTGACAACGCCAAGTCGGTGCGTATGCCTGCTCTTTCAGCATTTTTTGCTACATAATACAATCTTCGCTCCTCGGTGTCGTATTGCGGACGCGAAGGGTCGTAGGGGTGATAGCTGCGATATAGCTGACGCGTACCGGGTACACGACGGAAATTACTAATGCGCAATTGCTCAGATACTTCCGTCAAGTCAAACTGTGACAATTTATGTACCTCTTTTGCTTCTTGACAACGAGCATACAGTTCGTCCAAGTCATCACCAGGCAGTGCCACCATCATATTCTCGCCACTATTGACAAAAATCAAGCGCTTGTCTATACCACCTTCCCAATTAGGATTACTCTTCACGGTGTAGTTCGAGCCATTGGTTTCATAGACATGGAACAAGAATTCGGGTTGACCACTATTGCCCACACGCTCAATAGCAGATAATGGGAATGTACGATAGAAGCAACCATCAGCAGAGTATCCATTCAAGCGATAGTCTTCATCTTTGTCGTTCCATGCTGTGATAGAACCATAGACATAGACCTTGCTGATATTAGACTTGCTGATATTGAATCGCTTAGACGAGGTCGAAAAGATGAATGTGATCTCATTCTTTGCTTCATCTATGCGATAACAATTGTTCTTGTCTATTGTCTCAAACGAGAGTCCCTGATAACCTTCACCCAAATATGTGAGAGTCAATGTACATCCGTTATTCGTGGATTGAGGAGTAAAACTAAACCCTTGTCCTGCAGTCGATTTCAGTCCTGCGGTATAAGGTGCTGAGTAGTGAGTAGCGTTCGTCAGATTGCTACTTCCCCACCCGCCTTTGGTCCAAAGAGAAGAACCGCCAATGACAGCCATATACTCCGCATCTCCCCAGCCCGACTCTGGCAAAGCACAATAATAGGTAGAATCGTTGTATAGCATCATCTCATAGACACCCGACCACGATGATTTACCAATAATAAGCATGATGCACTCATCTTGCCATTTGGTTTTGGAGTTGTCAAAGTAAATATAGCCACCACCAAACGACCACTCTGCGGCACTTATGATACCGCAGAATAGTACAATAGCGATTAATGATAATAGGCGTTTCATCTTTCTATCACCAATTACGAATTATGCTTTTGGCCAATATTTATCCACCAATGCTTGCTTGATGTTTGCCTCTTCTGGTTTGAAGTACTTAGCAAACAAAGTCCAAGCTATATCCAACATCTGAGTGGTGTTGATATTCACATCAATAGCCAAAATTTGGCTGGAGTAGTCCTTTGCAAACTCAAGGCAACGCTCGTCGTAATTGGTGAGGTCGAAACCATTCTCTTGCTTTGTTTTTGCGTTTGCAGCATCAGCATAGAGGCGAACAGCAGCGTTCATCACTTGTGGGTGATCTTCGCGTGTCTTCTTACCTGCGACCAACTGTTTCAAACGAGAGAGTGAACGGAATGGGTCAACAATTACTTTACCGATATCACTATCACGACGCAAATACAATTGACCCTCAGTGATATAACCCGTGTTATCTGGAATAGCGTGGGTAATATCGCCACCAGACAAGGTGGTCACAGCGATAATGGTGATTGAACCACCACCTGCTTCCTCTGGGAATTGTACGGCTTTCTCGTAGATCTTTGCAAGGTCAGAA
>JAFTHS010000099.1 GCA_017457295.1 Paludibacteraceae bacterium
AACCTTCGTGCCAAGGTATCCTTCATCAGCACCTTTGTCAAAGACAACTATGATGCTCTGCGGATACAGATCATCCACCGTGATCAAGGCGAGCTCGACTCGCACACACTCAAATTCAGCGATATGATTGGCATGAAGAACGGCCAAAAGCCATACGCTTGGATTTACAACAACAAAGCCGAGTGGTACGGATATAAGCCGACTATGAGCGACCGAGAACTCATTCAGGAAAAGGTCGAAGACTACATCTCCATGTGGGCAGGTCAAGGCTTTGGAATGCACATGTAAAGGAGTCCGCCAATGCACTATGTAGATAAAAACGGAGTCGAGATCAAGGCAGGTATGACCATTCAGATGGCAGACGGAAGCCTTGAACTCGTATATGACACACAGGATGCCTACGGCAATGCCGACCTCGGCATCAACGCCTCAAACAAAGAATACCTCGAAAGACATCCATATGCCTCTCGTGAGTATTACTCCCTTTGCAACTTCAATATGAGCGAGGTTGAGGTTATCGATCAAAACGAGTCCATGGGGCTCATAATGTAAGTGTAATTTATTATCTTTTTTGCGAATCCTATTGCATTTTTTGAAAAAATATGTTAGAATAAGTTATCAACTATATCACGGTATAGTTTAACATATAAAGGAGTGAAGTTCCGTGTCAGAAAATGCAAACCTCTCAAGAGGTGAACAAGTCAGATCAAAAGTCCTACACGCAGCGGCGAAGCTCTTTCTCGAAAAGGGTTACACCGATTCAAAGATGAGAGAAATATCCACACTTGCCGGAGTGAACTACGGCTCGATGATGTTTATCTTCCGTTCCAAAGAAGATATCCTATCCGAGCTTGTTGGTTTTGTGCTTGAAGGACAGTTCGAAGCAACAACGAAAATGCTTCAGGGCAAGACGGATGATAAAATCCTGTTCTATGCCGCCGAAACCACATTACAGCTCTACCTCGCAGAATCAAGCGAACATATGCGAGAGCTGTATTCGCTTTCCTATTCGCAACAGGCATCGTCGAATATCATCTACGAGAAGATAACGCTCAAGCTCGCAGAGATATTCAAGGAGCAATTCCCGAACTACACGCAGGGAGAGTTTTACGAAAAGGAGCTTGCCTCGGCAGGCATCATGCGAAACTATATGACAAGACCTTGCGGAATTTACTTCACGATGGACAGAAAGGTCAGAGCATTCCTTGAAAACACCTTCCTCCTCTATGAGATTCCAAAGAAGAAGATCGAAGAAGCAATCAAATTCGTCGAACAGTTTGATTGGAAATCCATAGCAGACGGTGTTATTAAGAATATGCTTACATATCTTGAAAGTAAGATATAAAAAACCTTATTGGTAAAGGAGAAAAATCAATGAAAAGAACATTCACAACCACACTTATGGCACTTTTACTTTGTGTCTGTATGATACTTGGCTTGACCGCTTGCGGTGGCTTTACACAAGACGATATTGATAACGCCGTAAACGAAGCAACTGCACCCCTTAATGAGCAGATAGCCGCACTCGAAGCGGATATTGCCGAAAAGGAAGCAAAGATTACTGCCCTTGAAGGTGAAAAGACCGCACTTACCACCGAGAAAACAGAACTTATTGCAGACATCGAAGAAATTGAAGCAGAAGTAACTGCTCTCGAAACCGAGAAGGCAACACTTGAAGCAGAGGTTGCAGCTCTTGAAGAAGAAAAGGCATCCCTTACTTCTGACAAAGCAGATCTTGAAGAACAAATTACCACTCTTAACGGAACGATTGCAACAAAGAATAACGAGATAGCTACACTGAATTCCTCTATTTCTGCACTCAACACCGAAAAAGCAAATCTTACTGCAAGAGTTACCGAGCTTGAAGCGAGCATTACCGCAAAAGACACGGAAATTGCAAACCTTAATTCTTCCGTTGCCACTCTTACGACTGAAAAGCAAGCTCTTACAAACAGAGTTGCAGAACTTGAAGCGGAAAATGCAGGGTTAAGAAATTGCTTAAAAGATGAACACGAATATGTAGCAGGCGAGTGTAAGTATTGCGAATTTTTGTGTGAACATAATGACACCGTTGTTACGGATAATGTTTGCGAATGCGGAATAACGGTTGCCACTTACACCGTTCAAGGCGCAACGGCAGTATTAACGATCCCGAGTAATGTTTCCACTCCGACAATTACAAGCAGTATGAACGCAATTAACAGTTTGGAAACGACCACCCTTATTGTAAACGGCGTGGTAAATAATGAACAGTATCAACTTGTCAAAAACAACTTGAAAAATGGAACGGCATTGTTTTTTGCGGATATAACAACAAACAATTATATTGCCGCAAACGGTGCAGTTTATAGTTGTGAAATAGGTTCTGTTTCCGACGAGAAATATGTGTTAATTGTAAACGAACGAAAATCTTTTCAAGACGAGTGGAATAATTATTCCACTTGCATAAGTAAACTTGAACAACTTACACCGGGTGCAAGGGTTATTTCCGAGTCCGAAGCCGCTTGGGAGAAATATCTTTTGAAAATAAAAAGTGATATACCTTCTGATTTGTCATATTGGATATTGGCAGATACGAAATGGGGTTATTGGAAGGAATCCGCAAACGAGTGGTATTCGACTGGTTGGTACGGTTATAATACTGAAGCACTCTATTGGTATCCCGTGTTTGACGTGCCGCTCAGCTAAGACAGAGCAAGTAGAAATCAGAAAGTAAACCAAATAAAAAGAGCCTGCGACGGCAGGTCAACACACAAGCGGTGAGCAGAAATGCTTGCCGCTTTTCTCTTTGCCCGTGACTAAGAAACAAAAAGAAAAGGAGAGGAAATCCCAATGCTTGCAGAAAAGACAGAAAAGAACATCAAATTTGTAAGAATTGTAGCCGTTTTGAAGTCCCTTCGCAATAGCGGAGGGATTTCCCAAAAGGAATACAACCGCGCAAAAACTTATTATAAAAAGATGACCGGCGCCGACATTATCATCGCCGATTAAGTTATCAAAAAGTTTTCTATTAACATTCAAAATAAGTCTGGCTATTAGTAAAAAATTGTAGTATAATCTGTGCTAACAAAAGTGGACTGTCCCAAAATGTAGGACAGACCAAAACCCTTATAAATCAAGGGAAAGGAGGGATTTTTAGATGCCAAAAGTCACACGCATCACACCGTTTGCAAGCGGTACGGAACGCAAGATCAGAGTGGCTGCCTACTGCCGAGTTTCAAGTGCATCCGCAGACCAATTAAACTCGTATGCAAACCAAATCGACTACTTCACCAAGTACATCAAAAAGCATGAGAATTGGGAGCTCGTCGAGATATTCGCAGACGAAGGCAAAAGCGGAACGAAGGACACAAGACCGGAGTTCCAACGCATGATAAGAGCTTGTGAAATCGGTCAGATTGACCTCATCATCACGAAGTCAACATCGAGATTCGGTCGTAACACTAAAGATACCCTCAAGTATGTCAGAAAGCTCAAGGCTCTCGGCATCGGTGTCATATTCGACGAGCAAGGCATTAATACAATGTCCCTCGGCGATGAGATGCTCCTTTCGACCTTCGCAGCTATAGCCCAAGAAGAATCGGTAGCCATCTCACAGAACCAAAGACACTCTATCGTCAAAAGAATGCAAAGCGGATGCTACGTGGACAGCAATGCTCCCTATGGCTTCCGCCTTGAAAATAAACAGCTCGTGGAGTATCCTCCCGAGTCAAGAATCGTAAAACGCATATTCGAGGACTACCTCAACGGATGTTCCGCAACAGAGATTGCACGAGCACTTATGAGTGAAGGAATCCCCACCAAATATGGAAATCCCAAATGGAAGTCCACGACCATCACCTACCTGCTATCCAACGAAAGATACGTAGGTGACTGCCTCTACCAAAAGACCTTCAGATCGGCAACCGTGCCGTTCAAACAGTCAAAAAACAGAAATGACGAAGACCAATTCTATGCAGACAACACTCACGTTGGCTTCATAGACAGAGATACCTTTGCAAAAGTGCAAGCTCTCCTTGCACAAAGAAAGGAAAGACATCTCAAGACCAACACCTTCAATACCTACGCTCTGACGAGCCACGTTCACTGTGCTGAATGTGGCTCGTCTTTCCGTAGAAGGATGGTCGGAGGTGGAATATCGTGGGCTTGCACTAAGCATGTAAACGATAAGAACGCCTGCGACTCTCACTACTACAGAGAAGAACGCATCTATGATGCATTCGCAAGTATGGTAAACAAGCTGAGGTTCGGTCAGAACGGCATCCTCGATGGCATCGAGCAGAACCTTCTACTCGCCATCAATGCCGTAAAGAAAAGCAACGGAATGGCACGAGAGTCAAGTCAAAAGATCGCCGAGATTAACGGCAAAATCCTCATGCTCGAGCAACTACGCTCAAAAGGATACCTCGCTCTCGATGCCTACCAACAGCAAATTGCCGAACTCAACCGAGAGCTCGCAACGCTAAAAAACGAAAGAAGCGCCCAACTCGACAACGAGCTCGAGCGTGTATACGCAGAATTTAAGAAAACAAGAAGACTGATAGACGAAATCGCTGAGCCCCTGCAAACCTTCAACGAGCAACTGTTCAGCGACATAGTCGAAGGAGTATATATAAGCAACAAAGACGAAATCAGATTTAACCTCAAGTGCGGATTCACCTTCACAGAGAGGTTGTAAGGAGAAAACGATGAAGAAGACACGCTACATCCCATACGGATACACAGTCCGAAACGGACTGACCATAGTCGAGAGGAACGAAGCTCAAATCGTCCAAGAGATATTCGAGCTCTACATCAACGGCTCCTCTCTAAAGGACATTGCGGAAATACTTACCGCAAGACAAGTCCCTTATACTGAAAAGACTCGAGAGTGGGATAAAGCGAGAATTGCCCGAATCATCGACAATGCGAAATATATTGGTGCCTCCGACTACGAGCCTATCATCGAAGAAAGCACATACGAAATCGCCGTTAACACCAAGAAGGCGAAGCAAAGGAACACCACGCAAAGCACCGTGGAAGGTATCACACAGATACGAAATAAGGTGCGATGCGGATGCTGTGGCTCCATGATGGTAAGGCGAGTCAATCAGTCCCATAAAATACAAGAATCATGGGAATGTACAAACGAAGAATGTGGAATCAGAGTCAAGATACCCGATGCCGTGCTGATGCAAAAGGTCACGCTGATTCTCAACCGCATCATCAAAAACAAAAAGCTTCTTGTCCCGAGAGAAAAGCAGAAAAAGAAAAGGTCGGACATCCCCGAGGTTTACAAGCTCGAAGAAGACCTGCGAGAAGAAATCGGACAACAGAGCCCAAGCGAGCATACCATGCTCCAAATCATAAAGAACATTGCAGAAACCACCTACGCCCATAGCGACTGCAAGGACGATATCGCCCTGCGAATCAGTCAGAAAAGGCTTGAACTGTACTCTCCAAGCGAGAGCTTCCAATCCCAAGCCTTCGATGACATCGTAAGCACAATCCGCATGGACGAAAACGGTAACATCACCCTACAGACTAAGACAAATGCTGAAGTAACGGAGGAAGAAAATGAATGCTAACGTAAGAGTTATACCGAAAAAGGTAGTCACCGTCATAGAACCTAAAAGAAACTTGATGGTCGACAAAGAAAAACACCGACAACTGAGAGTCGCAGCCTACTGTCGAGTATCGACCGGAAGCGAAGAACAGATGACGAGCTATACGAACCAAAAGAAAGCCTACACCGAGCTGATCTCGCAAAAGAAAGAATGGTGCCTCGCCGGAATCTACGCCGATCAAGGACTCTCAGGCACACAAACCAAGAAGCGTGACGAGTTTAACCGCATGATCGAAGACTGCAAGAAAGGCAAAATCGATTACATCATCACGAAATCGGTATCCCGATTCGCAAGAAACACGGTCGACTGCCTTGAATACGTGCGAATGCTCAAAACCATGGGAATCGGTGTGCTCTTCGAAGAACAGAACATCGACACACTCAAATGCGACAGCGAGCTCTACCTCGTTATCTACGCAGGCTTTGCACAGAGCGAATCCGAGAATATCAGTAAGAACATCACATGGACGTTCCGAAAGAACTTTGAAGAAGGCAAAGTCACCTTCATGTATAAGAAGCTCCTCGGATACAAAAGAGGTGTCGATGGAGAGCCCGAGATTGTCCCCGAAGAAGCAGAGGTAGTAAAACATATATTCGAGATGTTCCTCAGCGGAAAGACGGTTATCGAAATATCGGAAATACTCCAAGCAGAAAACCACACCTTCGTCGGCAAGACCTTCTCATTCTGCAAGTCGATGATTATCAGCATCCTCTCCAACGAGAAGTACTGTGGAGATGCAATACTGCAGAAGACCTATACGCTTGATCCTATCGGCAAAAAGCGAGTACGCAATGATGGTGAGCTCGTGCCTATGTACTACGTACAGAACAGCCACGAAGCCATCATCTCTCGAGAGATGTTCAATCAAGCACAAGCAGAGCTTGCAAGAAGAAAAGCGAAGGCTCCGCAATCGCAAAAGAACGCACTTACAGCCACGGGCAGACACTCACGATACGCTCTGACTGAGGTCATGATGTGCGGTGATTGCGGAAGCAGATATCGCCGAGTAACATGGTCAAAGAAAGGCAAAAAGAAGGTAGTATGGCGATGTATTAACCGCCTTGACTACGGAACCAAGTACTGCAAGGACGGCTTGACCGTCGAAGACGAAACGCTCAAGAGAGCGATTGTGAGGGCTCTGAACCGCTTCAACGCAGAAAATAAGGAAACATACCTTATGCTGATGAAAGCCACAATCGGCGATGCCATCGGACTGAACGGAACCACAGATGAGATTGACCTGCTCCAACGCAGAATCGAAGCCCTCAACAAGAAAATGCTTGAAATTGTAAATGAAAGCGTACAAAACGGCACCGATGTAGAAGCTCATGAGGATGTATTCAAGAGCATATCTGAAGAAATCGATGGATTGACCAAACGTATCGATGCGATTCGGAAAGCCCAACTCGACAGCGAAAGCAGAGCCGATAGACTCGCACTCCTCCAAGAAACCCTTGACGAGCGAGAGAAGCACAAATTCGAATATGATGACTCCATCGTGCGACAGATGATCGAATGCATCAAGGTCTATCACGATAGTCATATAGAGGTTATCTTCGGCGGTGGATACACCGTAGAAGAAGCCCTCGAACCTACCGAAGAATAAGCACAACACTCCGCAGCCTCAAAACTGCGGAGTAATTATTTCAGAAAAGGAGATAACAATGTTTAAATTAAGACTCACACATCCCGAAACAAAGGAAACGGCAGACTTTGACCTTATATCCGAGTCTAACGCCATGTATGAGAAGTTTCAGGAATGGGAAATCAACGCGCCCCTCTTTAACCTTCATGTCAGCGATATGAGAGCCGAGGATGCTCCTATCAGGCTCATATCCGAAAGCGATGTCGGTAACGCTCTGATAAGCCTCCTTGACGATAGAGATAGCCTCTATGACGTGCGTCAGGTGGATAGCGACATCTCGGGTGTCCGTGATGAGCTGAAAGAAGAAATCGAACAGAATCTCGTCTACGAGCAGTATCAAAGCATCGATCACCTCTACAGAGAGATTAAGGGAATGCTGAAAGACCTTGCCATCAACAAGGTGGCGTTCTACTGTCCGTTGACCGGAAACCTCAACGACAATGACGGCGACTACTCCGAAACCTTCGGATACACCATTAACTGCAACGCATATAGAATCGAAGAAGCTCTCGAAGCCTATCAGACACGAGATATCTGCTTGGCACAGTATGTGGGTAACCATTCAGGACTCAAAGACAAGCTCGCCTTTGTGGAGTGGAACGTGGAAGAAGTTCGCGGAACCCTTTACGGCAGAATCGACTGTCACATCACCGAGGAACTCTCTCCCGAGGAAATCGAAAGCCTGCGCGATGCCGTCTGTGGTCAGAACAGCGATGGCTTCGGCGAAGGCTTCGAGCAGCGTGAAATTGAAATCGATGAAGGCGATCTCTACGTGTCATTTTGGAATTGCCACGACAGTTACTTCCTTGAAACCGAAGACGAGTTCTATGACCGTATCGAGCAAGGCTCGGGAATGACTATGTAATCAGTATTCCTCCTCATCGATATCCACCTCTTCGGCACATTCGAACTCGTCGGTCATGTACTTAATCTTATAGGACTTAATCAACGCCTCCTCGGGAAGCCCTCGTCTTCTCTTGGCGTTGTAACGCTCCAAGATTGCCTCAGCATATCCTCTCGCGCCGTGCCCACGGTCTTGACCTTGGCGTGTAAGCGCCTTAATGGAAACAAGTCCAAGCTTCTCCTTGAACACATCATCGTGGAGATTATCCCCGTAGCAAGCGATAAGCTTGGACACGGCAAACATAATATTACCCGAGAAGGAATTGATATCGCCCTCCCAAGTGCCTATAAT
>JAFTHS010000049.1 GCA_017457295.1 Paludibacteraceae bacterium
CCAGAACTCTGCTATATCGCGAGAGAAGTATGGCACATTGAAGTTACGCATCAGTTTAATACCAAACAACTTTGCCGTACCAATCGCTATATCTGAATAACCCGAGAAGTCACCATAGATTTGGAAAGTAAAGAGTATGGCAGCCAACAGCAATGTACTACCCGATTGGTTACTGATGTCAGCAAAGACTGTATCTACATAGGTGGCACAGTTGTCTGCTACTACAATCTTCTTGAATAAGCCCCACAAGATTTGTCGCATACCGTCCACTGCGGTGGCATAGTCAAAGGTGCGTTTCTTTTGGAATTGAGGTAGCAGATTGGTTGCTCGCTCAATAGGACCTGCAACCAACTGTGGGAAGAAACTGAGGAAGGCTGTAAAAGCAACAATATCGTGGGTAGGTTGTATCTGCTTGCGATAGACATCAATGGAATATGAGAGGGCTTGAAAGGTATAGAAACTAATACCTACTGGCAGAATCAAATGTAGCAGCAGGAAGTCTGACTCAATACCGAACAATCGAGCAAACTGTGTGGCGAAGAAGTCGTAGTATTTATATATGCCTAAGATGCCGAGATTGATAACGATGTTAGCAATCATTACGGCTTTCTTGCCTCGTTGTGTTGGGGCGTATTCGATTCCGATGCCGCTAAGGAAGGAGAGGAGTGTGGTGATGGCAATTAGAATAAGGAAGCGCCAGTCCCACCAACCGTAGAAGATATAACTGGCGACTACGACAAAGAGGTTTTGCCACAGCAATTGGCGTTTGCACTTGCTGAGAGCATAGTCAAACACGAACCAATAGAGCAGAAAGACTATTGGGAGAAAGATTGCGAACTCGAAGGAGTTGAAGAGCATGTTGTTTTTCTGCGGTTGGTTCCGAACCTGTCTATAAACCACAAAAAAAGCGTGGAACCTTACCTTTGCTTATTCTCCATATCGAGGTTCCGGAATGACCCTACTAACAAGAATATGCAAGCAACGCCCACGCTGAATATGAAATGCCACCAAACAGAGCAGTCCACACGTGGACGCTCTGCGGCAGGATATACATATCCCAACGGGCGTTTACTGCTTTCTTGTCTTGGGTTAGTGAAATTTTCCGGATTTCGATATGCCAAAACAAGCGCTAAGGACACCCTACTGCTTCAAATTGTAGGGCCCTATGGTAAACGCTTTTATAATATGTCTGCAAACTTTGGTTTGCGGTGCAAAGATAGTAAATTATTTTGGATTGAGCAAATAAAATTGCTTTCGACAGTGATTTTCGTTATTTTACTCGCGGGGAAATCCACGAACACTATACTAGTGGCGAAAACTTGACTCGGCAAATCAGCACAAGTGTACCCCATAACGCAAGCGTTATCGGGGATCCCGCGGACTAATAAACAAAGAAAGGTACGGGTAGCGCATACAAAAATGCACGCGGAGTGCACAATCATCAGTCAATCTTTTCAGGAGGTAAGTCAACCTTTTTAGGAAATAAGTCAACTCTTTAAGAGGGCAATCTTAATAAAACGCACATTTTCAGTTTCGGAGTTCTTTGGGAGTTCCTTGGTTCGTCTTTGGTTCGTCCTTGGTCTTTGACAGCATAAAGACAGCGAAGGTACAGGGAAGAAGAATCTTAAGAAAAGTGATTTTAGTTTACCCCCGCTCTCTTCCTAAAGGGAGGGGAGAATGAAGCCGCTCATAAATCCTTAACCCAAAGGAAAATGACATAGCGAATTAGCGCATGAGGATATATGCCAATGAACCTGCACTGATGACCAACCAGAGGAGAATGCCTTGCAGCAGAGGACGGATACCGACAGACTTAATTGTATCAATAGAAAGCGATGCGCCGATGAAAAACATCGTAATCACAAGTCCCTTACGCGCAATACCATAGATGAATTGTCCTACTTGTGGAATATCAGTAAGTACATAGGTATTCAACAACATAGCAACAATAAAAAACAAGATAAACCATGGGATGCTAATCTTCTTGCCTTCGCTACGGAAGATAAGCGCAGTAATCAATGCCAAAGGGATAATCCACAAGGCACGGGTGAGTTTGATAGTTGTAGCCACTTGCAGTGCCTCTTCGCCATACGCTGCGCCTGCGCCCACCACAGAACTGGTGTCGTGGATAGCGATAGCAGCCCATGTGCCGAACTCCTGTTGCGTCATGCCCAGCCAATGTCCCAACGCAGGGAAAAGGAAGAGAGCGATAGCGTTGAGGATGAAAATGGTGGCGAGTGCCATAGACATATCGCTGTCTTTTGCTTTGATGATAGGTCCTATTGCTGCGATAGCACTGCCTCCGCAGATAGCCGTGCCCGAACTGATGAGATAGGCGGTATTGCGGTTGATCTTCAGCAGTTTGCAGCCGATGAGCATACCAATCAAGAGTGTGCCGAAGACCGAAACGATAGTAAACAACATACCCTCTTTGCCCGATGCCAACGAGGCATGCAGGTTCATACCAAAGCCCAAACCGATGACGGAATACTGAAGCAGTTTCTTAGACACATTCTTGTTGAAAGTGGGATATGCCTGTCCGCAAGTGAGTGCGAAAACAAGACCGAGAAACAACGCCACAGGTGGAGTGACCCATGAGGACAATACCGCCAAGGCGGGGATATAATCGCACAGAAGACAAAGAGTGAGTATTGATAGCAGGGCGATGTAGATGGGTTTGTTGTAGGTGCGGAGCATATGTTTTAGTGTTTAGTGAACGCCCTTACGGGCTGCTGTTTAGTGTTTAGAGGAAAGTTGTTCGGCGATCTTGAGGGCGGCATTGATACCATCGAGGGCGGAGGATGTGATACCACCTGCGTAGCCTGCCCCTTCGCCACAAGGATATAAATGAGGAGTAGAGATAGACTGCAATGTCTCAGGGTCACGAGGGATACGCACTGCGCTACTGCTGCGGCTCTCTACACCAAGGATAACGGCTTCGTTGGTCAAGAAACCACGGTACTTGCGGTCGAAATCGCGGAAGCCCTGTTGCAAGCGTTTGCCGATATGTTCAGGCAACCACTCGTGCATGCTGCTGGAACGTACGCCTGGCAAGTAGCTACATGCAGGCAGGGTGCTGCTCTTGCGCCCTTCCACGAAGTCGCGCAGGCGTTGGGCAGGAGCGATAGAGGGGGCGGAGCCGTGCTCGAAAGCGAGGCGTTCCAACTCCTGTTGGAAGCGCAGACCTGCAAGCAATTCTGCTTGTGGGTATTGGACGCCCTGCGGGCTAATGGGTAATGGACGCTGCGCTAATGGGTAATGGAGAAGGTCTTCGGGGCGGATTTCGACTACCATGCCTGAATTGGCGAAGGGAGAGTTGCGGTGGCTGGCAGACATACCATTCACCACACAACCACGCGCATCGCTGCCAGCAGGGACGATATGTCCGCCTGGACACATACAGAAAGAATACACACCACGACCTTGCACCTGCGTCACGAGTGAGTACGAAGCATTGCCAATCAACTGAATGAGTTCGGGCGATGGGTCGTGGTACATAAGGCGATTGATAAGTGCCTGCGGATGTTCGACACGTACACCCATAGCAAAACCCTTATCCGCGAGAGCGACACCGCTGTTGAGAAGCATCTGGTAGGTGTCGTGGGCGGAGTGACCGATGGCGAGGATGGTGCCCAAGAGTCGTGTAGAGTGGTGTAGTGTGGTGTAGGATGGTGTAGTATTGTTTATCAGCGAGCGGAAGAGTTGTTCATCTACGCAGGTGTCGAAATGGACTTCGCCACCGTGCTCGATGATGCACTCGCGCATGGCGCGGATGATAGAGGGCAGACGGTCGCTGCCGATATGAGCATGCGCCTCATAGAGAATAGTATCGTTGGCACCGAAGTGATGAAAGAGCTCCATCACACGTTGCATATTGCCACGTTTCTTGCTGCGCGAATAGAGTTTGCCATCGGAGAAAGTACCTGCACCACCTTCACCGAAGCAGTAATTGGATTCGACATTCAGTCCCTGATTGCGATTGAGGATAGCAATGTCCTTCTTGCGTTCGCTGACGGGTTTGCCACGCTCGTAAATGATAGGTTTGATGCCATGTTCGAGCAGCGTGAGAGCAGCGAAGAGTCCTGCTGGTCCTGCGCCGATAATCGCTGCGCTGTGCTTGGCATGGTGCACATCTTGGAAGACGGGCGGTTCGTAGAGAGGGATAGGTGCATCCTTGGGCAAAGGGTTGCCCTGCTCGTCGGTGAGCACGGTGAGGTGGACCTTGAGCGCACGCTGGCGAGCGTCAATAGAACGCTTTACGACGCGGTAGCGTTGCTCCGCGTCGTAAGCTTTCTCAGGGGATAATATGAGCGTTGTTTGATTCATTAATAGATCGCTCGCTTTGCTCACTGTAGGTCGGCACTAAGGTGCCTGTAGATCGTTCGCTCTGCTCACTGTAGATAGCTGCGCTGTAGATTATTTTTTGAGCGCTTCCATTACTTTGCTTTCGATCTCGTCGGCGAGGTCTGGGTTGTCGCGAAGGACGTTCTTGGCAGCATCGCGACCTTGAGCGAGTTTGTTGCCATCGTAGCTATACCATGAGCCCGACTTGGTCAAGATACCGTACTCTACACCCATATCCACGAGTTCGCCTACGCGAGAGATACCCTCGTTGAACATGAGGTCGAACTCCGCTTTCTTGAATGGAGGTGCTACCTTGTTCTTGATGACCTTCACGCGCACTTGGTTACCGATAATCTCGTCGCCATCCTTGATAGCACTTGCCTTGCGGATGTCGAGGCGAACAGAAGCGTAGAACTTCAGCGCGTTACCGCCGGTGGTGGTCTCTGGGTTGCCAAACATAACGCCGATCTTCTCACGAAGTTGGTTGATGAAGATACAGGTCGTGTTGGTCTTGTTGATAGTAGCGGTGAGTTTGCGGAGTGCTTGCGACATGAGTCGTGCTTGCAAGCCCACGCGGTTGTCGCCCATGTCGCCTTCGATCTCGGCTTTTGGGGTGAGGGCTGCTACAGAGTCGATGACTACGAGGTCCACGGCTGCGCTGCGGATGAGCTCGTCAGCGATGTCGAGGGCTTGCTCGCCACAGTCCGGTTGAGCGATGAGGAGGTTATCGGTATCCACACCAAGTTTCTCCGCATAGAAACGGTCGAAAGCGTGCTCGGCGTCGATGATAGCAGCGATACCGCCTTGCTTTTGTACCTCAGCCATAGCGTGGATAGCGAGGGTGGTCTTACCAGAAGACTCTGGACCGTAAATCTCCACCACGCGACCGCGAGGATAGCCGCCTACGCCAAGCGCAATGTTCAAACCTACAGAACCTGAAGGGATTACAGGTACATCTTCTATCTTGTCGTCGCCCAATTTCATGATGGCGCCTTTGCCGAAATCTTTATCGATTTTTGCCATGGCCAGTTGCAAGGCCTTTAGTTTCTCTGGTGAGGGCATTTTCTTTTCTTCTGCCATAGTCGTATAAATGTTTTAAGGGTTAAAAGAGTTTTAAACGTTTTAAAGGTGCGTTATCGAACGCGAGTGCAAAGGTAGTGTTTTTTTTGCATTTATGCAAATAGTAGTAGTTTTTTTTTGTCTTTATGCTTTGTGATGCAAAAACTGGGCAATCATGTCGATGCAAAAAGTAATGACTGTAGCCGAAGCAAAACTGATGAGTAATGTTAAAAATACGTTCATACGGTGAGTTTTTAAGTGGTTAAACATATAATTTTTTGAAATCGGGTGCAAAGGTACTGCTTCAAACTGCTAAAACTTGT
This sequence comes from Paludibacteraceae bacterium, assembly GCA_017457295.1. Taxonomy (GTDB): domain Bacteria; phylum Bacteroidota; class Bacteroidia; order Bacteroidales; family Paludibacteraceae; genus Colicola. Next base: position 5,727 of record JAFTHS010000049.1, read on the forward strand.
CATATTGAAAGAAAAAATGCACTTTTATTGCAGAAAAGTGCATTTTTTTAGTTTAAAGGCGAAAGGTTAGAGGTTAAAGGCTAAGATTATTGGTATGAGGATTAGTCGATGTATTGCACTTTGTTGATGTCGCGTGGTTTGGCTGCAGGGCTTTCGTTGGCATAGCCAAAGCCAACGCAGAGGCAGAGTTCGTAGTTCTCACTGAAACCAAGTAGGGCAAGAATCTCTGCGCTGTTTTGTGCATCATTGATAAAGCGCACTGGGCTGCCGAGGCAGATAGAGCCAACGCCCAATGATTGGGCAGCGAGCATCATGTTGCCTGCAAGTAGTCCGCAGTCGTAAGCCGAGAAATCGTAGCCGAGGTCACGAGCGATGAAGGTCATCACAGGTGCCCCACGCATACAGCCGCGCACCATCTCTGGTTGAAGCGCAGGATTGCCCGTAACCATCAGGTCTTGAACTTGTTGCATCTTCTCTGGGTTGTCAATGATACGTACTTCCCAAGACTGTTTGTTCTGACCATTAGCGGCATTGATACCGCAGGTCATGATTCGCATCATCGTATCGCGTGCTACAGGGGTAGCATGGTACTGACGGATGCTTCGACGTGCCATAATGGCGTTAATGACTTCGTTGTTCATAGGTTCGTTGTTTTGAGGAGTAGGGTTGCAACCTACCAATGTGAGTGCCAAAAGTGGCAGAAGGATAAGGAATTGCTTCATAATTATATTGATATTGTATGGTTATTGTGCGTTTATTGTCCGTGTATTGTGCGTGAATAGTGCGTCTATTGTGCGTAAGAAATAGCATGCAGTCGTTTGACCGTATTGCGATGGCAAAGGCGCAAATCTTGCTCTAAACTATCGTTTGGCAAAGAGAATGGGAGTTTACCCTCTAAATAATCTGGAGTAGGGATACAATAATAGTTGCGTCGCTCCTTCATCAACGAGCCCTTGTGCACATACACCGGGACATAATTTACACGTATGACTTCGCGGGTGGCACGGTCAATATCCACCGTGGCCAAAATGCCGCCATTAGAATGCTCCCAACGTTGGTTGCTGATGAGGTTGCCTAAAGCATACACAACAGGAACATGACGACCATCTTTAGCCGTAAGCACCTGATAGTCTTGCACCACATGTGGGTGTCCACCAATAATCAAATCTATGCCAAGGTCAGCCAACCACTGCCCTACCCCTTGCTGGTAGGCATTGTGCTTGAGTTGGTACTCCGTCCCCCAATGGATATACATGATGCGCAAATCGATGGTTGTGTCCTGCAGACTGCGGGCTAAGTCAATCTCCAGTTGCTCCGTCTCGATATAATTGACACAATTAGGCCATACAGGAAGCAAACCGTTGGTGCCATAAGTGGCGTTGAACAAAGCAATCTTCATACCATCGATATGGAAAATTAGTGGGTACTTCTGCGAGCGCTGCATCGTATCCATATACGCCCCGATATAAGGATAAGGAGATAATTTCTTGATCGTGCGAGCAAAGCCCTTCTTATCTCCATCCAACACATGGTTGTTCGCCAAAGCGAAGACCTGAAAGCCCGCATCAGAAAGCGCATCTAAGAACGCATCTGGAGTGCGGAACTTAGGATATCCAGCGTACGGTGCGCCAGAGAGTGTAGTCTCGAAATTGACAATATTGATGTCCGCCTGCGCCAAATATGGACGTAGATAACGGAAATTAGGTTCGTAGTCATAGGTCCTGGTCTGCTGATTCCAAGCCCACTTATATTGCGTGGAGTGCTGCATGGCATCTCCAGCAAAAAGAAGGCGTACGTAGGACTGCGTGGAGTCCTTCAATAAGAAATGATGATGCCCCTGCGCCAAACATACCACAGATGTCAAGAGCGAAAATAGCAATACAAGAATGTGTTTCATAGCGGTTGTATGTATTAAACAATTCATCAAGTTGGGTGCAAAGGTACAAATAAGTTTTGATATATACAAAAAAAAAGAGTCGAATGACTCTTTTTTGTTTGTTGAAGCAGCAGGTAATTACTTACGGATGCCCAACTCTTTGATGATAGCACGATAACGCTCGATGTCTTTCGCTTTCAAGTAGTCAAGCAAACGACGACGCTTACCTACCAACATTGTCAAAGCGCGCTCAGTACCGAAGTCCTTGTGGTTCTTCTTGAGGTGCTCGGTGAGGTGATTGATACGGAAAGTGAACAGAGCGATTTGGCTCTCTGCAGAACCAGTGTTCTTAGCGTCATTGCCATACTTAGCAAAGAGTTCTGCTTTTTTCTCAGATGTCAAATACATTTGTAATTGAGATTTAATAAGTTAAACAATAATGACCTCGCATGATGCTATGATCCAAACGATGTCACATCTATGTGCTTTTCTCAAAAAAGCGTGCAAAGGTACTACAAAAAATGCATATACGCAAGCAAAATCATAAAAAAGTTTAGATTTTCTTCCAATTAGAGCCATTTAGCAAGCGAATCGTAATATTTGGGAGATACAGGAATGGACTTCTGATTTGGAACATCCAACTCTGCAGAAATCATACCCTCTTTATCACGACGCAATACCTTAATATGTTGCGGATTAATATAATAACTACGCTGACAGCGAATCAAACCATGCTTATGCATCAGCTCTTCAAGAGACTTCATAGACGTACGTAAAGGATAATCTTTTGAGCGGTCACCCTCCATATAACGTACGTGTACATAATTTTCATCTGCCTCAATATACAAAACTGCGGATGAAGCTATCATGAGTTTAAGTTTTTGAGTATTATCAACAAAGCGCATCAAACTATCATCATATATCGTATCCTGCTCAAGCACACCTACGTATGCAAAAGCCAAATCAAAAATCACATAAGGGAAGAGCAATATCAGCAATAAATGGTACAAGCATTGCCCTGTCATATAGAAATAATTAAACTCGCCATGGTACATCAGCGTAATATAAAGTGAAGAGAACATACTCATCGCTATCAATTCTGCCACTTCCCATAGCATAAATTTAAACCAATTCATCTGTAGCGTATGATGAATTGCCATAAGCACAGTACGTGAAATCATCATTACACCCAATAAGATGCACATAATAATCGTCGTATTGAAATTGAGCATGCTATCGCCCATATTGAGTAACTCTACCAATCGAGACGGCTGATAGAGCAATACAAAACAAAGCCAAAAAATAGGCAGCACCAACAGAAAAGATAAATTGCTGCGCAATGAAGTGAAAATAGTAGGTAATTTACTCATATTTTAGTCATTTTATTTAGTGTGACAAAATAATATGTCGCTCTATTTTGTCACAAATATACCAATTTAGTCACTGTATTTTGATTTTGTACAAAAACCATGCCGTAACATCACAGAAATTTCATCAACTGAAAAAATGGCAGTACCTTTGCAGCGAAATTTGAAACATATCACAAACTAACAACAATAAACTTATGGATTTGATGATGAAATTAGTAGCATTAGGCGACTCTATTGTAAAAGGAGTACTATTTAATCAAGAAGAAAACGGACGATGGCATTATGCCCTATCAGATCATAATATGGTAGATTACGTAGCTGATCAGTTGCATTGCGAAGCTATAAATTTGGGTAAGATGGGGTGTACCATTGAGAATGGAGAACGCATTTTGTCACGCAGTACAGAACGCCTGGATGGTGCCAATTACGTACTAATGTGCTATGGGGGCAATGATAGTGACTACAACTGGAAAGCCATTGCTGACTTCCCAGAAGCCGAGCACCACCCCAAAACTCCATTAAGCATCTTCGAAAAGACCTACGTGCGTGTGATAAATAAGGTCAAGGAAATGGGATATACCCCACTCGTTCTTACACTTCCTCCAATAAACGCACAGCAATATTTTGAACATTTCACACAACACTTTGATGAAGGACAAAAGAAAAATGTGCTCAAATGGCTAAAAGGTAATATTGACACTATTTGGGCTGGACATGAATTATACAACGATGTCGTAAAACGTGTTGCCACAGCCACCAACACGCGTTTAATTGATGTCAATTCAGCATTACTTCGACAAAAAGATTATTTATGCGAAGATGGTATTCACCCCAATAATAAAGGCCAATTCCTTATTGCAAAATCCATTTTAAGCGCCATCTAAACAAAAGATATTGATATAAAATAGGCGAGCCTGCTCTATAGTTGGCTCGCCTATTTTATAGATAGATTTGCATATGTAAAAAAAAAATAGTAACTTTGCAGCGTAAAGTTAAATCACAATGAAAAAGGAAATTTACATTATCATTCTACTGTTAGGATTGATCTCCTGCGGACATCAACCACACAAGGTAGCTCACATTACAGGGGAAACAATCCTTATTGATAGTGCTTTCGATGCACTACAAGATAGTAATTATCTGCAAGTTTTAGCACCTATTAAGGCAGATCTGGAAGCTAAGTTAGAAGTTCCTATTGGCTATGCCCCTGTAGCACTCGAAGTGCACAAACCTGAATGCACTATGCTCAACTGGGCTAGCGATGCGCTATTGGCTATGGCACGACAATTGTCTCCAGAGCCAGTGGATGTGGCTGTGGTGAATATAGGAGGTATGCGATGCGAATGGCCAGCAGGAGATATCACTTTCCGACACGTATTCGAACTCATGCCTTTCGACAATATGCTGGTGGTGCTCACCCTAAAAGGTAGCGACCTGCAACAACTATGCGAAATCTTTGCTTATAGCGGTGGACAGGGCATAGCAGGAATGCGAATCAAAGCCGTAGGCGACAGAGTAATGCAACAAGAAGCCCTCGTCACCATCAATGGCAAACCTCTCGAAATGGATAAGACATACACTGTCGCCACCAGCGACTACCTCAGTCAAGGCAACGATGGTATGCTGCCACTGAAAAACTATATCAAATATTGGAACTCCGAAGAGAAAATCCGCGACTTGTACATAGAGTATATTAAGCAAGTGAAGGTAGTACAAGCGAAAGTGGATGGACGAATGAATGTTGCAAAATAAGAATATGAAACGATTTTATTTGATACTCGCACTCTGTAGTGCATGGGTGGCAGGTATGGCCTGCACCAATTTCTTAGTAGGCAAGGACGCCTCTGTGGACGGCAGTACGATGATTTCGTATGCTGCCGATAGTTACGCCCTTTATGGTTTTCTGCATTTTGTTCCCGCAGCCGACCACCCCGAAGGTGCTGTGCGCGAGGTGAAAGATTGGGATACGGGCAAACCCCTTTGCACCATTCCACAAGTAGCACACACCTACAACGTAGTAGGCAATATGAACGAGCACCAACTCGCTATTGGTGAGACCACTTGGGGCGGACGTCCAGAGTTGGAGAGTGGCGAAGGAATCGACTATGGTTCACTGATTTACATTGCATTGGAGCGTTGCAAGACCGCCCGCGAAGCCATCCAGTGCATGACTGACCTCGTGGCTGAGTACGGCTATGCCAGCAGCGGTGAGACCTTCTCTATCGCCGACCCTAACGAGGTATGGCTGATGGAACTCATCGGCAAAGGCAAAGTGGAGAAAGGTGCCGTATGGGTAGCCACCCGTATTCCTGATGATTGCATCGCTGCACACGCCAACCAAGCACGTGTTACCACCATCAACTTCAAGGACAAAGAGAACTGGATGTGGAGCAAGGACGTGGTATCTTTTGCCCGCAAACAAGGCTACTTCGAGGGTAAGGACAAGGACTTCAATTTCCAAGAAGCATATGCCCCATACGACTTCTCGGGTCTGTACGTATGCGAAGCACGCGTATGGTCTTTCTTCCGCCAATTCTCTGATGATATGGACAAATACTTCGACTTCGCTTCGGGCAAGACCTTCGTTGAGACGGGTGGCAAGTACGCAGGCGAGCGTATGCCGCTGTATATCAAACCTAACCACAAAGTCAGTGCCCAAGGACTCAAAGACTGCATGCGCGACCAATACGAGGGTACGCCACTTGATATCACCCAAGGCCCTGATGCAGGTCCATGGAATAGCAAATTGCGCTATGGTTCATTGGGTTTCCAATTGGATTCGGTGCAATATTGGTTCGAGCGTCCTATCGCTACCCAACAAACAGGCTGGTCAATGGTAGCACAGATGCGTGGCTACGAAGGTGCTCATGCGGGCGGTATCCTCTGGTTTGGTGTGGACGATGCTGCTACTTCGCTCTACGTGCCTATGTATAGCTCCATCACCGCTGTGCCAGAGTGTTTCCAAGAGGGCAATGGCGACCTCTATACCTACTCACCTACCTCGGCATGGTGGACATACAATATCGTAGCTAACTGGGCATATAGTAAATATTCAGCAATGCTCCCTGACATCCAGAAAGTGCAATCGGCATGGGAAGACAAGTTCAATGCGCAAGTAGAAGTGATAGATAAGGCAGTGGCTGAACTGAACCCTGCGGACAAAGCAGCATGGCTAACCAAATATTCCTGTACGCAAGCGCAAGAGTCCACCGATGCATGGAAAGAGTTGGGTATATACTTGTTTGTCAAGTACCTTGATGGCCAACAACGCAAGGAGAAAGATGGCGAGTTCCTGCGTAATCCTTATGGCGAACCAGAAGGTCCGAACCGCACACCATACCCAAGCTCATTCCTTGAGAATATACACGAGCACATTGCTCACGAGTAAAAAAGTTGAAAGATTATAGTTTAACGTTTAAAGACAAGGAAATATGAATATACAAGGATTGCAACCCAAAGAGGTTTTCTCAATCTTCCATGAGATTACCCAAGTGCCTCGCCCATCGAAGCGCGAAGGCAAGATTATCGAATGGCTCAAGGCGTTTGCCGTAAAGCATAACCTCGAACATACTGTGGATGAAGCAGGCAACATCATTATGCGCAAGCCTGCTACTGCTGGCTACGAAGACAAACCATGCGTAATCCTCCAAGCGCATATGGATATGGTGTGCGAGAAGAACAACGACACCGTGCACGATTTCGACAATGACCCTATCCACACCTATATCGATGGCGACTTTATCAAAGCCGAGGGTACTACCCTTGGTGCGGATAATGGTATTGGTATGGCGCTCATGTTGGCGGCTATCACTTCCGACACCCTAAAGCACCCAGCATTGGAGTGCCTTTTTACTGTGGACGAGGAGACTGGTTTGACAGGTGCTTTCCGTCTGCAAGACGGCTGCCTGCAAGGCAAACAACTCATCAACCTTGATTCTGAGGACGATGGTCAAGTGTTTATCGGCTGCGCAGGTGGTATCGACACCCTCGCCAAGATGCACTACTCGCCTATCGCCTTATCGCCTAATAGCCACCTCGCCATCCACCTCAAAGTCGGCGGACTGATGGGCGGTCACTCGGGTGATGACATCAACAAAGGTCGTGGTAATGCCAATAAGATCCTTGTGCGTTTCCTCTACCAAGTGATGCAAGCGACTGATATGCAACTCGCTACAATCAACGGCGGCAATCTCCGCAACGCTATCGCTCGCGAGGCAGAAGCGGTGATTGCTATCCCTATGGCTTATAAAGAGGATATCCGCGTGATGCTCAATCATTATATCGCTACTATTGAAGCGGAGATTGGAGATGTAGAGAAAGACTTCTTCATGACCCTTGAGACAACTGATATGCCTAAGTTGTTTATCCCCGAAGTAGAGGCCAAACGCCTCATCCAAGCGCTCTATGCATGTCCTCATGGTATGATGGCTATGTCTAAGACCATGCCCGGATTGGTAGAGACCAGCACCAACCTCGCCAGCATCAAGATGAAAGAGGACGACAAGGGCGCATATATCGAGGTGAATACTAGCCAACGCTCCTCTATCGAGAGCAAGAAGCACGATCTGAAGCAGATGGTAGAGTGTGCTTTGGCATTGGCTTGCGACGAGGTTACTCATGGTGACGGCTATCCAGGTTGGGCACCTAACCCACAATCACCATTGTTGGAAGTGACGAAGAAAGCATATCACGATTTGTTTGCTGCAGAGCCAAAGGTATTGGCTATCCATGCGGGCTTGGAGTGCGGTTTGTTCTTGGAGAAGTATCCATATCTGGATATGGTGTCCATCGGCCCACAAATGTTCGGTGTCCACTCTCCACAAGAGCGCCTGAGCATCAGTTCTACTGGCAAATGTTGGCAATGGCTCCAACGCGTACTCGAAACGCTGTAACCGCCTAGTAATTGGCTCGCTCTTCTCTTGGTTATCGCTCGGTGGAATGGGGATGGTAAAGAGAATGGCAATCTTAAAAATAAATGACCATTTGTGTGCAAAACACAAATGGTCATTTGTTGAGTGTAGAGCCCCTCAATAAATTATTGTCGAGCAAACGCTTTCTTCAGAGCAATACTATAGGCATCGCGGTAGTAGGTGAAGAAGTTCTTCCACTCGGCTTGCAATGCCAATCGAACAGCCGATTTGCGGATAGCAGCCGTCTTCTGTGGCGAGAGCGTAAGGTAATACTCAATCGTATTGACAATATGATTGATTACATCGTCGGTATTGCTATCGTTGCGGTAGATGACCGCTACACCCTTGTCAATCGTAGTACAGCCTTGTTCCTCGCACCATACACCATAGCCACCCAAACTAGTAGTGATAGTAGGCACATGAAATGCCATACTCTCCAACGGCGTATATCCCCATGGCTCGTAATAACTTGGGAAGACGGTCAAGTCTAGACCGATGAGTAGGTCGTAATAAGGCAAGTTCAGCACACCATCGTTGCCATTGAGATAGGTAGGCACGAATACCACATGTGCATTACCAATTGTGAAGTCTTCGCAGTCTAAGTAAGGAATCATCACGAAAGCTATTACAGATCGCTGCGCTGTAGATCGCCCTGCGGGCTGTAGATCGGCTATGCCTGTAGATGGTAGATTGGCTTCGCCTAACTTTCTCATCGATTCTAAAAAGACATCAATACCCTTGTTCTTCCACTCATAGCGGCCAGCAGTACCGATAAGCATATCGGTTGATTGTGCATCAATGCCCTTCGCGCGTGCGAGAGATATTAAGGTATTGCGTGCACGTTTGCGCGCGGCATCAAAGTCCTTGCCATGTGGTACGAAGCCCTGTTCAAAGCCATTTGGGGTAACAATATCCACTGGTTTGTCAAGCAGTTGTTTGCACTCGCGAGCAGTGATGTTGCTCACAGTAGTGAAGCAGTCGGCATAGTGCGCTGCTTTCTTCTCGGCAGAGTGCTTGCTGACCATATTCAGTTCCTGCGCCATCTGATCGCCATGGAAACCATCGAAGCAATCGTATAGCGGTTTGCCATTGCCTGCGATACTACGACCAATACTAGTGGCATGGGTGGTAAAGAGCGTACCGATAGCAGGACAATGCTCGCGCAAGTAAAGGATAGTGAATGCCGTTTGCCACTCGTTGCAATGCATCACGGTGGTAGGCATATCCAAATGACGATACAAACTCTCAGCTACTTGTCCGACGGCATAAGCGAAGAGGCAACTCTCATCATAATCGCCGTAGGCAGCATGGCTCTGTACGCCATACTTCTCCCACATATGACCGAAGATTTGGTCTTTCTCTGCCCACAGTTCATCCCACTTGAGGAGCACTGCAATAGGGTTACCTGGCACTTGCCAACGACCTACGCGTACGCCTCTTGGGCGCCAGCCTTTGAGGAGGGTCTTGCTCTCCTTGAAAGTGAGATTGGAATGGTCACCGAAATCGGGACCGAAGAAAATAACTTTATCTTTGTGTTCTGCTTGCATAGAAGCGGCACGCGTAGAGAGAACGGCATAGATGCCGCCTACACGATTGCACACTTCCCAACTAGTTTCGAAAATGTATTCTGGTTGCATGTGTAGTGAGTGATGAACTATGAGTTATAAGTGATGAGTTATTGAGGCGTGTTATTGACTATGATTAGGTCAATGTTGTTGAGTTCATTATATTGCTGAGGCGTAGTAGTGAACTGATTGTTTTTGCTCTTGACTAATGGCATGGCAAACACTCCCGATGGGTTCGCCCAATAGATACGGCTGCGGGTATCGTCCACAAAGATAGCTCCTGTAGCTTCTGCATCAATAGGAGTGATATTGCTACCATCAAAGGAGGCGACAAATAATCCATTAGGCGTGGTGATATACCACTTCATTTGCATAGCATCTATTTGCAGATGCTCCACCTGCATACCAGCAAGACCTGCGACCTGCGCGGGTAATTGACTTGCTGTAAAAGTAGTGCCATTGAAAGTGATTGCTGTATCACATGCTTGCTCAATGAGATGTACATCTTGGCTAGTGGCTTTAGCAGGTTGCTCTAAGCGGTCGTTGATTATGCGCTGACGCGCCACTATCTTGTCCGTTTTGCGCATGACGATAGCAGGCGCCTTGGCAGGATGAATGGTGAGTGTACGCTCAATATCATACTGCTTGTCTTTTTGGAGAATCGTCAACCCAACTTCTGCGGCTCCAGCAGTAGAGAAGTACACTTCCACCGATGCGCTATTCAAGTTGCCTGCCACAATGATTGCATTATCGGGTAAAGTCCACTGATAAGTCAGCTCGTACTTAAAGGGATTATATACATTCGCCTTCAAAGTGACATCATGGTAGTGTAGGATAGAATCGGACGATACTACAAAAGTAGGTATCGTGTCGTAAACAGTGATTAGTTGGCTACGTGTCTGATATTTGGCACTATCCACCATCAGTGTTACCAAATACTCACCTGGTTTTTTATACACTTTGCTCGGATTTTTGGTCACACTGGTTGTATTATCGCCAAAGGTCCATGCCCAACTCTCGCCTGCGCTACTATTGTTGGTAAACTTGATAGTTTCTCCTGCCTTGGGTGCTGTAGGTGAGTATGTAAAATCTACTGTCACTTTTTTGCAACCTACCAGCAATGCTAGTACACAAAATATAGTTATTATTTGCTTCATACTTCTTTGAAATCAAGATGTTGATTATTCAAAATTAAATCCTTTCGACCTCCACCACGTCATTTGGCGTTTGGCGTAATGGCGGCTATTTTGTTGTATCAATTCAACGGCTCTTTCGAGCGTATATTCTCCTCTGAAATAGGGTAATAGTTCTTTGTATCCCACTGTGTTGAGGCTATTAGGCAGTTCGACATCGTCTTTGAGCACGCCATTCTCCATCGCTCCCACTTTCTCTAACGCTGCGCGTGCTTCATCCAGCAATCCTGCCTCAATCATTTGGTGTACGCGCTGGTTGATACGTTGGTATAGTTCTTCTCGCGGACGGGCTACTACACGATATTCGACATCAAATTCTCGTTCTGTAGCGGTTGCGCCATTCTTTCTCAAACAGGAATAGGGTTTCCCTGTCACTCGACATATCTCCACGCAATGCATCAATCGTTGTGGATTGTGCTGATCCACCTCTACCCAATAGGCAAGGTCTAAGTGCTGTACTTCTGTCTGCAACCACTCTAATCCGTATTGGTCGTACGCCTTGCGCACTTCCTGACGAATAGCCGCTGGTACATCGGGAATATCATCCAAACCGTTGCATACTGCATCAATATACATCATACTGCCTCCCACCATCACCACACGTTCGTGTGTCTGGAATAGTTCGCTCAGCAATACCCTGCAATCGCGTGCATATTGCCCCGCGTTGTAGGTTTCGTATAGTTCCTTGTAGCCTACAAAATAATGCTTCACTCGCGCTTGTTCATCCATTGTAGGCGCTGCCGTACCGATAGGCAAGTCGCTATATATTTGGCGCGAATCGGCACTCACGATGGGGCAACCGTACTCTTCTGCCAAGCGAAGACTGAGTTCGGTTTTGCCTACGCCCGTAGGACCTAATATAACAACCAGCGTAGGCATTAGAACATGGAGCCGTCGTCGAAGCTCAAGTCTTGGAAGCCGTCAGCATCCAAGTCATCCATGTCGAATTGACTATCACCAAAGAGGTCGTCGTCCAATCCCCAATCCTTGGCATCCTTCGCACGCGCAGCCTCCGCCATATCCTCAGTTTGCAACTGCTTAGGCGCATCTCCGCGCGACTCGGTACATGCTACGCCGTTGCAATACCCTGGCATGATCTCTGTTAGATTGCCGAAGAAATAGCGTTCGTACATTGGGTCGAAGACGTAGATGAGTCGTTGTCCGCGCTCTTCCATAAGGTCGCTGAGGCGCGTTGACTCCATAATCATGTTGTCATACTCGAAGTTGCTACCCATCTCTACGAGAGTGACCTCTTGCTCTTTCTCCCAACGATCGTTGCACATAAAGAACGAAGTCATTTGGTCATCTGGATAACCAGCGCTCTTGAGAATAGCTTGATGCAACTCCAAAAATGTAGCATCACTATCGGCTTCAAATACGCGACGAAAATCATCTGCATCGTCGCAAGAAAAAGTAATCTTGTATATCATATTTGTTTACTATTGACAGTTGATAGTTTACAATTTGGCGCAAAGGTACAAAATTATTTGCAGGTATGCAAGAAAATAGCGAATTTTTCGCAATTTTCAGGATAAAGGACGCGAAGCTATGGGACGCCCGTTGGGCTATTGGGTAAGGGGTAATGAAAAACCGAGCGGTGATGCCGCTCGGTTTGGGGTTGGTATGTGGTACTGCAATTATTTGACTTCTGCACCCATCACATTATAGGTCTTACCATCGCGGAGGATGAGGAGTTGACCGTTTAGAATCTTCTTTTGTATTTCTTCATTAATAATAGTGTTGTGCAGTGCTGTTGGAGTTCCTGTTTCGGTAATAGTTTGAAAACGTCTCCAACAATCAACGGCCTCGTACGCTTCTTTTGTTCCTGCTGGAACTTGGAGAACAGCCTTGCTATATACTTCAGGGTGGAACGTATCGTATGTGATTGTCATAGGTGCTTGAATTTTAGAAACAACCGTAGTAATAAATGCAGATCCCATGAATGCATCATTTATAGACGTAAGTGTGGAAGGAAGCGTAATCTCAGTCAAACTTACACACGAGTAGAAAGCAGCAAAGTCAATAGTAGTTAGACCTTCATTTAATACTAAATCTTTGAGATTTTGACAATCTCTAAATGCATTTACGCCTATGCTTTTTACGGTTGAAGGAAGCTCTAAAGATGTAAAACTAGAATTAGAAAAGGCTCGTTCACCAATTACTTCGATTCCTTCTGGTATAACAACGCCTGTGATATAACATGATGCAAAAGCATAATCACCGATTTCTGTCACCTTATAAGTAATATCATTATGCGTAACAGAACTTACAAGCACATAGTCTTTTTGAGTGTACCAATTGTCGATGATTTTTACAGTCTGTGCACTTGCGTCCGTTATTTCATACTTAATTCCATCAACCTCAAAGGTTTCTTGTGCTTGAATACTCGTTGCTACTGATAGCATTATAACTGTACTAAGTAGCGATAGTAAAATTTTTTTCATGATTCTCTTTGCCAGTTATATCCCATTGGCCCATCGGTTTTTAGTGTTATTATTGTTGTTTTCATTTTTTTTGCATGTTTGTACACACAAAAAAAGCGTAGACCTCCGTTGATTATTCGCATACGGAGGCCTTCGCATAGCCTAAACACTCAAATAAAACAACAGGAAACCTACGCTGGTATGAAAACACACTGCACTATACAAGCGCAGTATGGATATAGTCATACCCATAGGCATCTATTGAGTACTTCGATTTTGAGTGTTTTTGTTGTAGAAAAGTTGCGAAGTTTTCCGTACACTAAATACAAAGCGTCAATAAACGCTATTTAAATATGTCAAAACCTACCCTAAGAAAGACCCTTTGCGAAACGCTTTTCGCAGGACATATTTCCCTCCAGCGTAGGATTCGGTTGCAAAGGTACAACAAAATTTGCGGATGTGCAAATTTTTGAGGAGAAAAGTGAAAAGTGTAGGGTGTAGAGGCGGGGATACTCGGCGAATTAACGCAGTCGAGCACTTGACCAGGTGGCGGGTGACAGGTGGTAGTTCGCTTCGCTGTAGATCGGCGCTGTGCGCCTGTAGTTGGTAGGTTGCTGCGCTGGAGGTGGAGGATATTAGGGAGTTGAGCGGAGGATAGGTAGCATGGTACGGGGAAAGTATTGGATGGTAATACAGTGGCAACAGAGTGGTATCGGAATGGTAACGAGGTGGTTTCGGGAAAGATAGCGGGAAAGAAGCATATAGAAGATAGGGGGAAGATATGGTATTCTCAGGTTAACAACCCGATTATCCTACGTATATCCTACGTATATGTTACGTATATCCTACGTAATTGATAAAGGAATACTTAATGGACGCACTGAGGGCTATGGGACGCTACGAGGACTATGGGATAATGGTGTTTTTCAAAAAAAGTGCTCGTAAATTTGCGTATGTCAAAAAGAAATAGTACCTTCGAGGACACCGACATTGCCTTTGGGCAATCCCACCTCGAAAGTACGTTCGCAAAATGCGGTAAATACGCAAGAACGCTCGCATTTTTTCAAAAATCGGTTTGCACCTTTTGTAATACAATCCTACTGCTCATCTGTGAGTAAACTTCCGCTGAACAATAGGATTGTATTACAGATAGATAAAATATATC
>JAFTHS010000050.1 GCA_017457295.1 Paludibacteraceae bacterium
AGCGAACAAACTCATTCGTCAAGCATTTGCAGTTGTCACATCTAATCGACCATATATTGATGGATATGTATCAACTTTTGCATAAAAAGCATTTTTTTTGTTAAAAATTTATTATAGTTCGTCCTATGGTGGTCGCCTAACCCGAGGGGAATTTGATATACTGACAAGCATGTCAGCATTGTCCTTTCGCGAACAGAGATAATTGTCCAAATGGATACACGCATTTGCCCTTTGACGGAAAACAACTGTCATGGGGCTTTTTAATGACCTTTTGGCACAGTTTTCGCCTATAAGTTAGTGATAATCTCTTTTTCGTAATCTCCCGCTGCGAGTATTGTAGGTGGACAGCTATAGCAAAATATGCAATATTCGGTCAAACAGCGGGAACTACGGAAAAAGGGAAAAGTGAAAACTGAAAACGGAAAAGTGAAAACTGAAAAGTGAAAACTGAAAACGGAAAAGTGAAAACTGAAAAGTGAAAACTGAAAGGTAAATGGCAATTATCATCTGTGTATTATTAGGTTGGCTATGGGCAGGTCCAGTGGGCTTGTTTATGGGGTTGCAATTGGGCTGTGTGATTTATTTCTTCCAACGCCTCATGAAGCGTTTGGCAGGTGCACAAAGCACATTCCAGCACGCCGAATCATTCTACGAACAATATACTCCGCCCAAACGGGAGCCCGCATACGATATGCCCACTGCTTATACGACCTTAGGTATATCGCCCAACGCCACCGATGACGAAGTGAAAAAGGCATACCGCAGAATGGCGATGGAGTATCATCCCGACAAACAGGTCAATGCTTCCGAGCAAGAAAAACAAGCAGCTGCCGAGAAGTTCCGCGCTGCCAACAAAGCATACGAACATATCAAACAACAACGAAACATAAAGTAATTATTAACTATGAAATCCAATATTGTTATCACGCACCAAGGGCTAAGCGTAGGGCGTCGCTATGAAATTGTGGTTAATGGACGGTTGGTAGGCATGATGTCAACACCGCAAGCACGCTTTACGCTCCCTCGTGGTGCGTATTTCTTAACCATTCGTAGTGGCAAATACCTGCCAATAGGCAAAAAAGGCAAGACGCTCGATTTTACTGTGTCTACGAGTACCACCTTTCTGTCAGAAGACAATGCTTACACGCATATCACCTTCTCGCGCTCGTGGCTATGGTGGATATACCGTATCTTCAAACGCAAGAGCTACTATGATGTGACGGTCACTAATACGCAAGAAGCACCTGCCGTAGTCCGTCCGCGCAAGACTTGGTTACAACAGTATATGGAGAAGCATCAAGATGAGATTCAAGCACGCCAAGAGGCAATGTGGAAGCAACACCAAGAGCGTGCCTTAGAACACCAACGCCGTGCATACCAGCGCCAACTGCGCCGCGAAGAACGAAAGAAGCGAAAGAGTCAGAAATAGCTCACTCTTCCTCTATTGCCGACTGATGCATGTCCATCAGTTTATCATAGCGAAGAAAGACAAAAATAGCCACCAACAGACTGCCCACCAAGTTCAGTATCATGTCGCCCATGGTGTCGCGCAGTGCCTCGTGACCGCATAGTGGCACATCTTCCGCCGAAACAATAGAGGCAGTAGTGGTGGCCATGAACTGCTGCGTATTCGTGCCAGCAATAGCATCATACGCATACTCGCACACCTCCCAAACAGCGCCACAACTCAAGCCAAAGAGCAATACATAAAACGCGAGAAACGCCTTGTTTCTCAGTACCACCTGACTGCTGTTTTCAAACATTATACTGATTATCCACAAGCCCACAAACGCCAACACGCTGCCAGAAAACAGATGTAGCACAGAGTCCCACCAAGTGAAGCGACCGTAGAAGTTTAGTCCGTCGCCCATAATCATTGTCACAAAGCCAAAGAGCGCACACACTACAGTTATC
This sequence comes from Paludibacteraceae bacterium, assembly GCA_017457295.1. Classification (GTDB taxonomy): domain Bacteria; phylum Bacteroidota; class Bacteroidia; order Bacteroidales; family Paludibacteraceae; genus Colicola. The sequence continues at coordinate 1,915 of JAFTHS010000050.1, forward strand.
AGTAGCGGAATGTGAATCATAAATCGCTTACGCAGTAGCACAGGGATTGTGAGAATAGCCAATATTACGACATACTGTATCGCGCAGAAAAACAATGCATTAGCCGTAACATCTGGTTGATGCCACAGATATACTATATTGCCTGCGCCAAAACCAATGGTCAAAACAAATAGCACCGTATAAATGCGTTTTAAACTATCGTGCAATGTGCGTTGTTTCTTATTCTTCATATACTATTTCTTGTTTGTTCAATATCAAATCTATCACATCATCCGAAGTATGCGGATTGCTATTCAAGCGTTGCTGCTGCAACATCCTATTTCTAAATGCTTTATCTTCACATAATCGCATAGCCACTGCCACTTGTTGGCTGATGTCAGTTGTGTGGTAAGACAAGCCATGATTATGAAAAAACTGCGCATTGTAGTTCTCTAGACCAGGAATAGGAGCGGTGTGAATCATTGGGATATTCTTGACTATTGCCTCGGTGGAGGTGATGCCACCGGGCTTAGTAAATATCACATCCGAAGCATCCATCAATAGCGACACTTGATCGGTGAAACCCAATAAACAGAGTTGTTTATTGTTGGCAAAGGTTGTTTGCAGGTTGTCATACATCTGTTGGTTGCGACCACAAACGCAAACCACCTTATCTTCCTTACGGATACGCATCAACAACTGATGCATCAGCGCGTCAAGATTGCCATATCCCATAGAGCCAGACATGATTAAATACCAATGTCCACTATTCGTAGTCCAATCATGCAGTCCGAGCGTATCTGCCAACTGTTGGCGTGCTTGACGTTTGGGCTTCCGAGTGATGAATTTCTGCTCATCTACAGGAATACCTATCGGTACCAACTTCTCGCGAGGCACACCTTTCTCCACAAACTCCTCCACCAAATGCTCGTGCGGAATAATGTAGTAGTCCAAGTCTGTTTCTGCTAAGAAAGGGATGCAGGTATAGTCGGTCATTACGAAATAAGTAGGAATCTGCAACATGGCGTTGCGACGCAGAGCAGTCATCGCTTCGGCGGGAAAAAGGTGTACGCACACTACCACATCATACGCACCATCACGAATATGTTCGTACAAGGTATTAGCATATAAACGATTGACACCATAAACGAGCGATTGATGGAAGTCAATATTATCGCTCACGAAACCACCAATCTTATACACCGTTTCAAATAATGCACCTTGTGTAGAAGATACGTAGGCATTAGCTACGCGCTGCGATAGTTCGTCGCTCACCAATGCCAATGTATCTTGGATATCGCACACTATACCGCGCCTATCCATGGCTATCTTCAGTGCCTTTGCACAGGAATTGTGCCCCTCTCCTGTATTGCATGAAAGAATTAAAATTTTCATAGTTAATAATGAATAGTACTACACATTGTAGAACAAAACCCGTGCCGTACGATGTGCGTGCTTCTTTTGTTAATAGATTTGTCGCCATTTGAACAATACTTGTTGCCATATACTGCTAAAGGCATTGTCATTCCCAACCTGTCAGCATTGTCATTTTGCGAATAGCGGTAATTGTCCAAATGGATATACGTATTTGCCCTTTGACGGAAAATAGTTATCAATGTATGCTCCATTGACCTTTTGGCACGGTTTTCGCCTATAACAGTGAAAAGTAAAAACGGAAAACTGAAAGGTGAAAACGAGTCATTTAATCATTATCATATGCACCATTGCTGTCATCGGCGCAATTGTGTGTGATATTGTTCGCAGAAAGCAATACAAACCTTCTGCGCAACTCCGTGAAATAAAGCAATCACTATCCATTGAGCACGCCACACAAGGCAATAGCATAGAGACATACACCAATATCTCCCAACTTATTCCTTCCCTCTTACGCGATATTGACCGTGCGAAAGAATATGTGCTGTTTCAGTTCTTTAAGTTTGAGAAGGATTCGTTGGGTATGGTGGTGCGAGAGGCATTAATAAAAAAAGCCAACGAGGGTGTTCCTGTGTTGGTTATTTACGATGCATTTCCTGGCAGCATAGTCAATCATTCTTTCTTTCGCGAGATGAAACTATACGGTGTAGAAGTACATCGTTACAACCCCGTATTGCCTATACCGTCTGCCTACTCTAACAATCGCAACCACCGCAAGATTGTAGTCATTGACGGGCATATTGGTTATATGGGCGGAATGAATATCGCCGAGCGTTACCTAAAGGGCGTACACAATGGCGATTGGCGCGATACACACTTGCGTATTGAGGGCGCGGCGTGCCAACAATTGCAACAAGTATTCATGGATGATTGGCGCAAGCAATCTTCTGCTACCGATATAGACTTTCCTACTCTCCACCTCGGCAACGCCGACATAACTTCGGTAGCCCCGACACAACCCGCCGAAGGCGCACAACCGAAGCAAAATGCCATCCAAATCATCGCTTCCGACCCAGAGGACAGCACGCCATCTATTCTGCAAGCCATGATACAGATGGCGGACGCTGCGAAGCAATACTTGTATATCCAATCTCCCTATTTCTTGCCACCAAAGCAGCTACAAGAGGCATTATGCGAAGCTGCTAAACGCGGGGTAGATGTGCGACTGATGATTCCGCAACGAGGTGATCGCTCCATATTCATCTCCTACGCTTCGCGCTCCTATCTCAAACCACTACTGGCAGCTGGAGTGAAAGTCTATTTCCATACCTTTGGTTTTATCCACGCCAAAACCTGGGTAGCAGATGATAAGATAGCCACGGTAGGTTCTTCAAACATAGATTTCCGCAGTTTTACGCAAAGTTCCGAAGTCAACGCATTTGTTTATGACACAACTTTTGCTCAACAAATGCGGCAGATATTCGAACAAGACATACAGCACTGCAACCATATCCCGCAGGACTGGTGGCAACAACGCTCCATCAAAGAGCGATTGCTGCAAGTAATCGTTAAACCCTTTGCACATTTCATGTAACCTAAATAAACATCACAACTATGACAACTTCTACCTCTCAGCCTGAAATCAAGCAGGCACATCGTATTCAAACATCTGTGCTCAATGGCATAGAAAAGAAAGTACTTGTCAAAATGGCAAATCATCTTCCCTCGTGGGTCACATCGGATATGCTCACCTTGATAGGCGTATTCGGTGCGTTACTCACTGGCACGGGGTTCGTACTAACCTATTTTAGTTACCAATGGCTATGGCTGTCCTCGTTTGGACTGATAGTCAATTGGTTTGGCGACTCGTTGGATGGCACTCTGGCTCGTGTGCGCAACACGCAACGCCCCATTTATGGCTATTACCTCGACCATAACACCGACCTACTTTGCCAATTAGCCATCTTCGGTGGTATTGGACTATCACCAATGATGAATATGGGCGTAGCTATGCTGGTACTGGTGATGTATTTGATGTTGGAAGTCTATGTGTCTATCAATGCGCACTTAAAGAGTGAGTTCCGATTGACATACGCCAAGATGGGACCTACAGAGTTTCGGCTATTGGTGATTATTCTCAATACCATAGTTATTTGCTCTCCTCATCTGCAAACGTTTAGCCGTACACATGTTATTCTTGGCGTAGAAACTACCTGCCGTTTTATGGACTATGTGGGTTGCATTGTAGCAGCGATTATGTTCGTAATGTATCTATTCTGCTTTATCAAAGATGCACGTTATTTCGCTAAGATTGATCCCCTGAAGAAGCAAGAGTAGATTATATATCCATTTGAAATCAACTATGTGTAATCTACTAAAAATGAATTAGCCAACAGAGAGCAATCCCTGTTGGCTAATTTGTAAAATTTGTGTTGTGTAATGCTTTATTGGCTAAAGCATGTGTATTACTCTACCACCAATTGTTTGAACTTAGCATGACGTTTCTCGTCTTGCATCAGCAAGTTCATTTTGAATTGTCCATCACGAGCGCCTTCGGCTATACATTGTGCCTTGAACTTCTCAAATGATTGCTCCACCAAACGATGTGTGATAGGGTCTTTCACGCGGAAAGAGGCACGCTTGGCTTCGTACTCTATATTCATCTGTTTCAACTCCTCATCTACCAACTTGGTAAAGTTCTCCGCTTGCTCTTGGGTAGTGGATTGGTCTGCAAACTCGTAGTAGAAATGATACGCAGACTTCTCCATATCGGCAAAGCCAACGAAGAACTTAGTCATCAACCCACTCTTCTCCTCAGCTGCATGTACTGCCTCAATGAATTGACGCTCATGCAGTTTCTCGCCTGTCATGGTAACAATACCATTCACCTTCTGAATCATGTGTACAGTAGGCGTGTTGCAGAAGGAAGGTCCCACCTCCAACAGGTCATTCATATTGTAACGATACAAGCCCGCAAAAGTGGTCACATATGGACAATATCGCTTGCCCGATCGCAGCTCGTGGAGTTGCAGATAATGTTTGTTCTCGCTCTCCAGTTCTTCCTCTGCTACAAACTCGTAGTAATGGAAATGTGGGAAAAGTACCGTATTTACTGTATCATCAAGCACCAAGCCGAAGCGACACTCCGACGCGAAATAACCAAACTCTTGGTGCAACATCTGCTCGGGGAAAGAGCCATTAATCTTGTCCAGATACACAGCCGTGTTGCCGCACTTCCATGTGTTGAGAATCTGCATGTTAGGCCAATAGTGCTTAGGCAGTACAGTGCCATATTTTGCTTTCAGCGCGCGCAATTCAGCCGCACGCTCTGGATTGGGTTTCAGATATGGCTGAATATCTTCGCGAATCCATTGTGGGATGTTCAGTTGCGCATTCAGCGTACCATGCTCAATATCAGCGCAATAGTCATCAAAATACTCATTGACATTATTTTGCATCTCTACGATGGTCGATGGGTTGGCAGTCACCACAAGGGTGATATTACGCTCAATACCCATACGCATCAATGTGTAATAGCGAGCTGTATAATCCTCAATGGAGAAGACTGATGCTGGCGAAGCGTAGAGTTTCTTGACAAAGCCAGGGCAGTCGCGCTGCGTAACACCACTGACCGAGCCAAACATTGTGCCATCGGGTGCTTCGCCCTCTTTCACTTTACCAACAATCGAAACAATCTTGCCTGTAAACACTTCTGGTCGATTTTTAATAAAGTTAAAGAGCCAGACTTTGGTCATCTTACCATAGATATTATGCAAATACTCCTTGGTAATTGGCACCCATTTTGGCTCTTTAGTCGTTCCCGAAGTAGTGGCATACAATACTGGTTTGCCAGGGAACAGGATATTCGATGCACCATGCTTGTGTTTCTCCACATATGGGCGAAGCTCCTCGTAATCATTCAGTTGTACATACTTTTGATAGCGAGCATAGAGTTCGATATCAGTTTTTGCTTCTAAGATTTCAGAGAAATGATGCTCCTTACCATATTCTGTATCGCGTGCGTATGTAAGGATTTCTCGAAGTGTTTTCTCTTGTGCTTTGCGTGGATTCTTAGATGCACGCTTGAGCGATAAATACTGGATACCTCCAGCGCAACCTAACAAAAAATTAGGCACAAATGGACATGATTTTGATTCCATAATAGTATAAATTTGAGTTCATAATTTTTATCATTCACAGTTTGAGGCTGTATGTTGCTTTACAGCAATTTACAACCTCAATACTACACAAAATTATTAAAAATGTTTCGAACAAACAAATTTTATACCATATATTACGCTTTTTATTAATAAATGTGCTAATTTTCCAAACAAACAACTATTGCATTCTTAATAATAGTATACTCATAAATTCTTATTTATGCCTCATCGTCATCATCAATATATTTGTAAGGATCTTGATTCTCTGTTTTAGAGAATTTATGGCGATAGTAGTCCACTAAACGACCATATTTATGCGATTTCTTATTCTTGCCATAGCCATAAGATCCATAACCGTAACCGTATCCATAACCTGAGCCATAATTATACCCGTAACTGCCATAACCATAGCCATAACTGAAGCGTGATTTCTTAGTTGGAATATCCGATAGAACAAGATTTATCTTGTTGCTATGGTTAAGTGCCAATGACTCTAACGTTTGCTTAGCAAAAACCTTATTGGTTTGCATACAACGGACAATAAATAGCGTTGTATCAGTTTGTTCAATCAAAGATAAAGCATCGGGGACAATACCTACAGGCGATGTATCTATTACAATAAAATCATAACGCTGACGCATAGTTTCCAACAACTCAGTTAGCTTCTCACTACGAATCAATTCACCTGGGTTAGGTGGAATAGTGCCCGCAGGGATAAAATCAAATCCAAATGATGGATGCTTCACAATGATATCATCCATCAAGCAATCACCGATTATGTAATTGGTAACACCATTCTTTGATTCAATACCCAATTTCTCATGCACATTCGGTTTACGAACATCTAAATCTATCAATAAGGTTGGACGTCCAGTCATCGCATACAACGCAGCAAAATTGGTACTCATAAACGTCTTACCATCACCCGATTGAGTAGAAGTAATGGTGATTGCTATCTTTGATTTGCGTTGAACTATAAATTCGATGCGCATACGAATATTGCGCAACATTTCAGCAAAACTAGATCGAGGATGTTGCTGTACAAACAAAGGATTCTGTGATGCCACATGGCGCGTATTACCCAACACGTCAAAGTCGCTAAGTTTCTCTGCTTCTTTAGGTGTACGCACTTTATTATTTAGCAATTCAGATAATACAATGATTAAAAGCGGAATTACCATACCTATAATTAGATAGGTAGTCATATTCTTGCGCTTTTCTTTTGTATTCATTGCATACGTTGTTCGCGCACGCTCCATCACCTCGCTATCTGGTGTGTTACGAGCTTTTTGAATCTCGGCTTCAGCACGCTTTTGCAAAAAGAATGTATAATAGTTGTCATCTATTCGATAGTTACGTTCAATGGCTACCATCTCCAATTCTTTTGCAGGAAGGTGTTGTATTTCGTTTTCAACATCCTGAGTACGCTGCTTCAAATCTGATTTCTCAATAGCCAGTGACACACGCATCGAATTCACAGATTCTGCAATAGCTGCTTTCACATTATTGATATCTGTTGTATACTTTGCGTAATATACATTCTTCTCACTTAGTTCTCCACGCTGGATTTGCAAGTCATTTAGTTGTTGTACCAATTGCATCAACATCGGCTCGTTCAAGCCCAAAGACGAAGGCACAATCACAGAGCCCTGTTCAATCTTTTGATTTAAATAATCCGTCAAATAATCCAAATAAGTTTCCTTCAAACGCAATGCCAATGCTTGTTGATCATATTGACTTACTTTTTTCATCAATTCTCCAGCATAAGACCCCACATCCACAAATTTATTCTCTTGGCGGAAGTCTGTCATAGCGCTTTCACTTCGCGATAAACTTATTTGGAGTGACATCAACTGTTCATTGATAAACTGAATGGTCTTATCTGCCACCATATTTTTGCGTTCCACGCTTTGCAATAGATAAATATCCGACAACTTGTTGATAAAATCACGATCACGCTCTGGTGTAACACCTACAAGACTAATACTCAGCACTGTACTTTGCTCCGTCACAAAACGCAATTGCAAACGACTAGAAAACTCCTGGGTTAAATCTCCCTTGCTTCTAAATCGAAAATATATATGTTGTCCTTCGCTCATTGACAAGGCAGTTGGCCATATGGTAGCTTTGAAAAAAGGAGTATGAAGTTCTTGACCGTAATGAGCAACATATCGAAAATCCGCTTCATCATCTCCATCTGTAATCAGCAACGATCCATCTTGTTGCACCGAACACTTGAACAGATATTGATACGCCATAGGATCAAGCCACGAATAATCAACATTGATTGGAGTATTTCTGTAGATATTACGTGTTTTAAACCGACCTCGCGTGATATATTCCACATTCATAAATGGCAACGAATCCACAGTACGAGCAATCAAATCATAACTACCGAGAATAATCAATTGATTATTCACATTTTTGTATCCTGCATCCACTCCAAATCCTTGCATCAAAGCAGACGCTCCATAGTTGGAGTTAGTAGGTTCCTGAATAATCATTGTTCCTGTAGTCAGATACGATGCTATCACTCGCTTATTCTTGATAAAAGCTAATGAGAAAGCTAAAATACCAGCAATAACAAACAAATACCAATAATGGAGAATACGAAACACCCACTCCATTATATCAAAATTTGATTTCTCTTCGTCTGGCAAAATAATGTTATTTTGTAGTATATCTTCTTGTGCCATATTAGAATATATTTTTCAATTTTAATCTATCGTTATTTTTACCACAATCCAGGAATATAATTAAGCACCGTTATCAGCAACGATACGGAACTAGTAATAAGTGCCAAGAATCCACTGTAACTAGTCTGTTTATAGAAACTTGCAGGATCACGACTCACATAAATCAAATCGTTTGGATATACGTAGTAGTACTTCGAATCTATAATTGTATTAGTTCGAATATCAAACTCCAACACCTCAGGTTCTTCGTTGCCATGAGGACGTATAATACGCACATGACGTCTATCTCCTGCGTTACGTAAATCACCAGATAATGCCAATGCTTGGAAAATTGTCATACGTTCTTTATATATATAATAGGTACCTGAATTGGCATCACCCAATACTGTAAAACGCTTGTTATACATTGATAATTTCACATCTGCATCTGGTATAATTTCTCGCATTGCTGCACGCAAGGTATCTCTCGCCTCTAGTTCTGTTAACCCAGCCAACTTAATCGGAGGCAAAAATGGCAAATCCACTGTACCATCCGAATATATACGATATGAGTTTGCGTATTGTCCTGTACTAGTATTATTGGTAGATAAGGTCTTCGCTATCGTTTGATCCATCGTAATTACACGATATACAATCTCGTCATTCACCTGCAAACGATATGGTTCGTATGCTATAGAATCATATTGTGGTAAATCTTCACGTTCTTGCAATAATCCCACTTGACGATAACTATAACAGCTATTCAAGGCAACAAGTAACAGAGCAAAGACTATAATCTGAAAATATTTTATTCGCATAGCCATTCCTCCTAATTATGTTCATTTACAGAATTCATTATTCTAACTACTAAACCGTATACAAAACCGCCGAAGGCCAATGTGGTAGCCACTACGCTTATGGTGGTTGTTACCGAATTTATTCCAAAACTTTGACCTTTTATCTTTTGAATATAGATTACATCATTAGGCTCAATATAATAGAATTCTGAATTTATAATGTCCTCAGAGCGCACATCAAATACTTTTATTTCAGTCACTCCCTCTTTCTCTCGAACAATGCGTACTTTGCTTCTATCACCAAAATCACCAATATCGCCCGCCATTGCTAATGCCTCGAAGATAGTTACCTTTTCTTTTTGAAGTGTGAAAGTGCCACTTCCTCGGTCGCTAATTACGCTAAACATACGTTGCACAATATTCACCTCCACCGAAAGCAATTTATGTTCAGCATAGCCATGCACATAACTACTCAATGTATCCTCCAAAATATGCTTTACCTCACGCGTTGTCTTGCCTCGTGCAGGAATGCGACCTACCATCGGAAAATCTATCATCCCATCATCTTGCACCAAATATGTATACAAGTCATACGAACCAGTTGTTCTGCCTGTTGCTAATTGATAACGTATTTGAGCAGATGAGGCACCCGAAGACGACACATTAAACATGTTGCTTATCCGCTCATCTACAGAATAAACATAAATATACAATCGATCTCCTATGCGCAATTGGTAATCCTCATATGATAACGTATCCGTATATTGAGGAATACCTTTCACACCTGCTTCTTGCATCAAGTTCACCTTACGACTTGTCACGCAAGATGCCATCAGCAAAGGTAACATGAGAAACAAATATTTTTTTAGCAATCTCATCGCAATCAAAAATTATTATCGTTTTTCATCCCAACCAAATGGGTGTGCAATCAGTGGCAATTTCGCTAATGGGTGGTAATCTCCTATCAAGCCAATTGGTTCTGCACGACGAATTTCACTCACGATCTCTATGCATGGTCTTGCTTCTGCAATGCGGAATCCATTGCCTTGAAGTATGCGTTTGTAACTTTCTGTATGTAATTCAGTAAATCCTTGGCTAAATTCAAACTCCTCACCATCAATTGATAAAGTGCGGTATGTTTTCTTCTCACCCTCTACTGCATTCTCTGGCAAACATTGCGAACTGATACTCAAGAAATAACGCACCCTAGCTCGCTCTAAGTCCAAATATCCAGCCACACGATCAAAGGACATCACATGCACAATATTTCTCTTCACTGGACCAAAAATCCACTGAAGCATATCATAAAAATGCACACCAATATTAGTTGCTATACCACCTGATTTATGCACATCTCCTTTCCAAGAACTATAGTACCATTTTCCGCGACTTGTGATATAGGTCAAATCCACATCATATATCTTGTCTTTTGGCCCATTTTGCACTTTCTCACGCAATGCTGCAATCTTGTCATGCAAGCGCAGTTGCAGAATCGTATAAGCATTATGTCCTGTTTCTTTTTCCAATTCCACTAGGTTGTCAATATTATATGGATTCAACACCAATGGTTTCTCACATATCACATCACATCCCAAGCGCAAACCATATCGAATAAATGCATCATGAGTGTAATTCGGAGTACAAATACTCATCCACGACAATGGATCATCCGTACGCATTTGCTTCGAGCAGAAACGATCAAACTGCTCATTCTCAGTAAAAAATGAACATTCTGGAAAACTAGAATCCAAACGTCCTACCGAATCAAATCGGTCATACGCAACCATCAAATTATTATTGGTATCTGCTATGGCTTTAATATGGCGTGGTGCTATATATCCAGCTGCACCTATCAACGCAAAATTTAATTTCTTATCTGCTAACATCTCTGCTTATTTTTTCTAATTAGTATCCACCTTACAAGAGTGATTAACAACCTTCAAACTGTTGCAAGAAACGTACATCATTCTCCGAGAATAATCGAAGGTCTTTTACTCTATATTTCAAATTTGTAATACGCTCTACACCTAAGCCGAACGCATATCCAGTATACACCTTAGAATCAATACCACAAGATTCCAGCACATTTGGATCCACCATACCGCAACCCAAAATCTCTACCCAACCTGTTCCTTTGCAGAATGAACATCCTTTACCGCCGCACAAATCGCACGAAATATCCATCTCAGCAGAAGGCTCCGTAAATGGGAAATAACTTGGACGAAGACGAATTTGAGTCTCAGGACCAAACATTTCTTTCGCAAAATACAACAACACCTCGCGCAAGTCCGCAAAAGATACATTTTTATCTATATACAATCCCTCCACTTGATGGAAGAAGCAGTGTGCACGAGCTGATATTGCTTCATTTCGATACACTCTACCTGGACACAAAACACGAATTGGAGGTTGTTGACTCAGCATCACGCGAGTTTGTACGCTTGAGGTATGCGATCGAAGCAATATGTCGCTTGGTTTTTGTACACCAATTTCTTTTTCTATAAAGAATGTATCTTGCATATCACGTGCAGGATGTTCTGGAGCAAAATTCAAAAGCGAATAAACATGGTTATCATCTTCCACTTCAGGACCTTCAGCCACAGTAAATCCTACGCGTGAAAAAATATCAATAATTTGCTCACGCACTAACGACAACGGATGACGTGTACCCAATCCTATTGGGTCGGGAGTACGCGTCAAGTCCGCCACATCAGCTGACTTAGCCGCAGCACCACTTTCTGCTAATGCCTCACGCATGCCATTGATTTTCGACTCAGCTGCCTGACGCAGACAATTCAATGCCTGACCAATCTGTGCCTTTTCTTCCTTTGGTACAGAGCGAAACTCGTTGAATAATTCGGTAATAATACCTTTCTTTGAAAGAAACTTAATACGCAAACCTTCCACCTCTTCAAGCGTACATGCTTGCAGAGTTTCCACTTGTTGCATTAATTCTTGAATACGATTTATCATATCTATAATGTAGTTTTTCTCTTATGTTTCGGATTTTGCAATGACATTTCACAATAATCCACAATTGCCTGCAAAGGTACAAAAAAAAATAGAAATATGCAAGTAAAATACACTTTTTCATCCAGATTGGCGAAAAAATTGTATTTATTCGCATATTTTCCTCTACCAAGTGACTATTATATACCCTATTTTCCTTTTATAGTATCAAATCCTTGACCGAATACCCCATTCACATTTGCTTGGCTCACAAACGCATTAGGGTCTATCGATTTTATGATATGAAAGATCAGTTGGCTTTCCTGTTTTCTTGCCAATACGGTCACTATATGAATTGGTTGCTGACTATACCACCCTTTTCCATCTAGCACGGTCACTCCACGATGCACAGTTTGGTTTATGGCAGTCGCTATCTCCGAATATTTGCTGCTAAAGATAAAGAATTGCACCGACTGGCGCATGCGCGACATTATCCAATCCAATGCTGCTGTATAGCTAATTGTCATACACAAACCATACAAAATACGCTTGATTTTAAAATCCACAACATCCATTCCCTCCACATAAAACTGCTCTGGGATAGGCAAAAAATAGCTACTTGCAATAATCACCGCATCGCATATTACCATCACACGACCCAACGATACATCTTTGTAGTGATTCACTATCATCGCCACAATATCAGTACCACCCGAAGAACCATTATTGAGCATCACAATGCCTAAACTCATTCCAAACACCACTCCACCCACTATACAAGCTGTCACAGGGTCTGTTATCAGTGGCTCCACGCGCATAGGTATCACGCGATACCAAAACGCCAATGCCAATGCGCCAACCAAAGTTCGCACACAAAAGCGCCACCCTACAGTAAGCATAGCAATAATTAGCAGCAAAGCATTGATTGACAACGAACTTAACCACAGCGGGATAGCACCACCATATTCAGGAAAAAACTCGGGAAAGAAGCCTTGCGTTGCGTAATAAATCAGCGAACAAATACCTGTCAATCCTGCACCTACCACATTATGCGGCACAAAAATCCAGTTCACCATCAGCGCAAATGGAAAAAGTCCAAGAATAATAAGTACATATTCTCGAACCACTTTGCCCACGGGGTATTGCATGTATTTGAGAGAAGCGATATCCATTTTTTTCGGCAAATCTATTTTACTTCGCCATGGGGTCAAATCCTTGTCCAAATACACCTCGCACTTGGCTTTGACTGACAAAAGCATTTGGGTCTATTGAGTGAACCAGTCGAAATATCTTCGACGATTCGTATTGGCGAGCTATCACCGTAATCACTTTGCCCGGATTTTTCGTATACCCACCTTGTGCTTCCAAGAACGTCACACCACGTGGTACTTGTGTCATAATTGCTTCTGCAATTTCTTCGTACTTGCCGCTAAAAATAAAGAATTGTACTGATTGACGAGTACGATTAATCACCCAATCCACAGCTGTCGAAGCCATAAAGGTATAGCAAAAGCCAAACAATATCTTCTCTATACTATGCACTTCTGGCAAGAAATACGCGCACAATATCACCACGATATCACAAGCCATCAGCACGCGTCCCATAGGCAAGTGATGATATTTATTGACTATCATTGCCACTATATCTACTCCACCCGTACTTCCATTGTTTAGGAACACAACTCCTAGAAACACACCCATAAACAATCCACCCAGTATTACTGCCATAAAAGGATCAGAGATTACGGGTACATCAGGTATATCTACCACTCTCAGCCATATCGTATAGCACAATACGCCCCACAGCGTACGCACACAATATCGCCAACCTACGGTAAAGAAGGCAGCCACCAACAAGGCCAAGTTCAGCACAAACGAACTCAGCCAAATTGGGATAAAAGTATCGGTTGCAAAGTATATAATCTCACACAAACCAGTCAGTCCTCCACCCACTATCGCATGTGGTACAAGAATCCAATTGACGGCCAAAGCATATGGAATGGTGCTTATAGCAATCATGAAATATTCCTTAATCGTTACCAACGGTTTCATGCGCTGATACTCTTTGAGCAGTTCGCGTAATTTTATCTTCGACATAAATTTTTGCCTTTTATTTTTCTAATTTAACCATTAGACTTCCAGCTTTCACCTATCAAAATCTCGCCACAAGGTTTCTATCACCCCAACCATTATCTACGCGGGATACTGGTATCCAGAACTTGTTGGCTTTCACCCACTCTGCTGGATAGGCTGCTTTCTGACGGCTGTATGGGTGGTTCCACTCATCAGCCACTACTTCATACTCTGGGTGTGGTGCATTGAGTAGCACATTATCTTTCTTATCCACCTCGCCACGCTCTACCTCGGCAATCTCCTCGCGGATAGTGAGCAGCGCGTCAATGAATTGATCCAACTCATGCAAACTCTCGCTCTCGGTTGGCTCTACCATCAATGTGCCATGCACAGGGAAAGAGAGTGTAGGCGCGTGATAACCGAAGTCCATCAAGCGTTTAGCAATATCTGATTCGGTGATACCGATGCTATGGAACTGACGGCAATCCAATATCAACTCATGCCCCACTCTTCCGTTCACACCCGTATATACAATGCCGTAGGCATCTTTCAATTTCTCTGCCATATAGTTCGCACTCACGATAGCGGCTGCTGTCGATTCGCGCAAACCCTCTTCGCCCATCATACGGATATAGCCATAGGAGATGAGTGCCATGTTCGCATTGCCATAGAGCGCGCTTGATACGCGGTTGTTCTCCGCTTGAGGCATAGCGTCCACCATGTGTGCAGCGCAGCATATTGCACCTACACCAGGTCCGCCACCGCCGTGAGGGCTGGCAAACGACTTGTGTAAATTCAAGTGGCACACATCTGCGCCGATAAAGCCAGGATTGGTATAGCCAATTTGTGCATTCATGTTCGCACCGTCCATATATACTTGTCCACCGCAGTCATGTACGATTTGGCACATCTCGCGGATAGCCATCTCAAAGATACCATGCGTGGATGGATAGGTAATCATACAACCCGCCAAGTTATCCTTGTGTTGCTCGGCTTTCTCGCGCCAGTCGGCAAGGTCAGTGTTGCCATTCTCATCGCATTTCACCACCACAGGCACCATGCCCGCTTGTGCACAAGACGCAGGGTTAGTACCGTGTGCCGATGCAGGGATTAGGAGAATATTGCGATGGTCTTGACCTTGTTGGTGGAGATACTCGCGAATAGTCACCAGACCTGCATACTCGCCTGCTGCACCTGAAGTAGGTTGCAGGTTGCATGCTGCAAAGCCCGTGATAGTTGCCAATTGTTGCTCCAAGTCTTCCATCACCTCCATATATCCAGCCACTTGCTCAGCAGGTGCCAATGGATGAACGCCCATATAACTAGGATAGGTCACAGGAATCATCGCCGCCGCAGGGTTGAGCTTCATGGTGCAAGAGCCCAATGGAATCATTGTATGCGTCAAACTTATATCCTTGCGCTCCAAGCGTTTCAAATAGCGCATCATCTCTGTCTCGGTGTGATATAGTTTGAATACCTCCTCTTGCAGGTAATCTACCTCGCGAATACGGTCTTCGTTGATTGCCCAAAGTCCCTCGAATGCTTCCTCTGCGTTCTCATATTGTGCCATATTGTCCGATGCCTCTGCAAAGAGTTCTATCAGGTCATTCATATCATCCACGGTCACGCTTTCATCTATGCTCAATCCTATCCAACCCTCCTCATCGTAGTAGAGGTTGATACCCACTTCCTCTGCGGCTTCGCGCACTGCTTCCACGCCATTTTGAGGACGGATTTTCAGCGTATCAAAAAACTCGGTATTCTCTTGCTCATAGCCATACGCTTGTAGCATCTCATTCATATACACGGCCTTACCATGAATACCTTCGGCTATTTCACGAATACCCTCAGCACCATGATATACGCCATACATACCTGCCATCACAGCCGACAATGCTTCTGCGGTACAGATATTCGACGTCGCTTTCTCGCGTTTGATATGTTGCTCGCGTGTTTGCAAAGCAAGGCGGAAAGCAGGTTTCTCATAGGTGTCTTTGCTCAATCCGATGATACGACCTGGCATATCGCGTTTGTACTCCTCGCGAGTCGCCATATATCCCGCAGTTGGACCGCCAAAGCCCATTGGCAAACCAAAGCGTTGTGCTGTACCGCACATAATATCTGCGTTGAGTGGCTTGAGCAATGCCAATGCCATAAGGTCGGCAATCACTGTCACTTTCATGCCTGCGGCGTGGCAGTCATCAATGAAGGCGGTGTAGTCTTCAATCGCACCATCTGCATTTGGCCATTGTACGATTGCGCCAAAGAACGGACCGTTCGCTGCGAGCCAATCGCTTGTCACCATCGCATAATCCACCATCACGAGCTCGATGTCTTGTCCCTTCGCGCGTGTGCGCATTACGTTTAAGGTGTTGGCAAAGATTTTCTTCTCCACCAATACCTTCTTCACGCCTGCTTTCACCATATCGCGGCTACGCAGGTTACGCATCATCGTTACGGCTTCTGCCGCAGCGGTCGCCTCATCCAGCAGACTGCAATTGGCTAATGGCAAACCAGTTAGGTCGCTAATCATCGTTTGATATACAAACAATGCCTCCAAACGGCCTTGGCTCACTTCGGCTTGATATGGGGTGTAAGAGGTGTACCAAACGGGGTTCTCCAATATATTGCGTTGAATCACAGCAGGCGTATTGGTGCCATACCATCCGCGACCGATATAGGAGCGATAGAGTTGGTTCTTCGCTGCCATTTGGTGCATGGTGTTGAGGTGCTCTTGCTCGGTGAGTGGCTCATCGAGGTCAAGTGGCTCTTCCAGAAGGATATCCGCTGGCATGGTTTGTGCGATGAGTTCATCCACACTTTTCACTCCGATTACTTCCAACATCTGCTGTTGGTCTTGCTCTGTCAGACCAATATGTCTGCTTTTCAAGTAGTTAGTTTTCACAATATATTGTTTTTAGAGTTATATGCACAATTGACCTGCAAAGTTACACAAAATTTCCGACATGCACAAGCGAATATCTATTTTTTCTTACAAAAAGTATCTTTCTTTTCGCATTTTTCTTCTCTTCCACTTCTCCGTTCTTCCCATTTTTACCTTTCTATTCAAACTCTTCCACGCAACTTTACCGCTACAAACGCAACTATGCAGCTCTAACGCGTCATCGAAACTATAAAATCGCCTTCCTTTTCATTTGCTTTCTTTAATTAGTGATTAATTAGTGATTAATTAGTTATTAATTAGTGATTAGTTAGTGATTAATGAACCTTTATCCTATGAAAACCCTATTATCTCTCTACTTTTCTACTTTTCTCTTGCGTATTTCCAAAAATTATTGTACCTTTGCACGTTGAACGTATATTGGAGTAATATGTCCGAAACAAAATCAACCATAACAGGCCTCGCCAAGGGAATCTTCAAGGACCGCGGAAGCAAGTTCCTCGCCTTCGCAGAACCCATCGCCAATGAAGATGAAGCCAAAGCACGCATAGCATGGTACAAAAAGAAATACCACGATGCACGCCACGTGTGCTATGCCTATCGCTTGGGCGAGAACCTATGGCGTACCAAAGATGACGGCGAACCCCACGGCACAGCAGGAATGCCCATTCTCCGCAGCATTGATGCCCAGAAGCTCGACAATATCCTCGTGGTAGTAGTCCGCTATTTCGGTGGCACACTGCTCGGCACTGGCGGACTGATGGTCGCCTACCGAGAAGCCACCAAAGAGGCCCTAAAAAACGCTGAAATCAACGCATAAGCCATCAACGTGAAACCAACAATGCAAAGCCACCAACGTGAGCAAAGCAAACAAATAACGTGAACGAAGTGAACAAAATAGCTATTTTCCCAGGGAGTTTTGATCCCTTTACGATTGGGCATTACGATATTGTAATGCGCGGACTGGATATTTTCGACAAAGTTGTCATTGGTATTGGTATCAATTGCACCAAGCAAGAATCGTTTCCGCTTCACCAACGCTTGAATGCCATACAGCAGTATTTTGCCAACGAACCTCGTGTGCAAGTGCACCCATACGATTGCCTAACTGTCGATTTCGCAGCGCAGCACAAAGCCCAGTTCATTCTGCGTGGAGTACGTTCAGCGCAAGACTTTGAGTATGAGCGAAGTATGGCTGAAGCCAACAAGCAGTTATCGGGGATTGAAACCATCCTGCTCTATACGCGACCAGAGTACGCACACATTTCTTCTACGCTTGTGCGCGACCTACACTCGCATGGAAAAGATATTTCAGTATATTTGCCTTAGAAACGTCTTCAAAGTCCTTTAAAACCTCCACAACAATGAAAAGAATTTTCTTCACAATCCCTCTCTTGCTTCTGACAATCAATATGTTGGCAGACACGCAAACCACTCGAATCAATAAAAACCTAACCATATACACCGATGTCATGCGTCAGCTTGATATCAATTATGTGGACACCCTCAACTACGACGACCTTATCGAAACGAGCATCAACCAAATGCTCCACAAGATTGACCCATATACTACGTATATCCCCAAGCGCGAGGACGATGAACTCCGCCGAATGACGCAAGGCAAGTACGGAGGGGTGGGATCGCTTATCATGTACCGCGACAGCAATGTTTATGTCAACGAACTCTACGAAGGAATGCCTGCACAGCAAGGCGGACTACTCCCAGGCGACCGCTTTGTTACGGTCAATGGCATGGACTGTAGTGGCAAGACCACCAAGGAGGTTTCCGACCAACTACGTGGCAAATCGGGCTCTACGGTCAGTATCACCATAGAACGCGATAGCCAACTGATTACCAAGCAACTAACACGACGCGACATTCACCTTCCTGCTGTCGGATGTGCTGAGGTCCTTCACGACTCTATTGGCTATATTTTCTTCAACGAGTTCACCACCAATTCTGCACAAGAGTTTCTTATGGCACTTGACAGCATGGTACAAGCCAATCACATCACTCGCCTCATCATCGACCTGCGAGGCAACGGAGGCGGACTCATCGACGAGGCCATACAAATGGTAGGATTCTTTGTGCCTAAGGGTACGGAGGTGGTTTCCACCAAAGGCCAAATCGAACGCAGCAACCACACCTATACTACCCAAACTTCACCTATCTTCCCCGATATGCCACTGGTTGTGCTCGTGAATGGGCAATCGGCTTCCGCCAGCGAGATTGTAGCAGGTGCCTTACAGGATCTCAAGCGAGCAACCATCGTGGGCGAACGCACGTTCGGCAAAGGACTAGTGCAGAACATCCGTCCTATCGCCTACGGCGGACACCTCAAGGTTACTACTTCCAAGTACTATCTTCCTTCGGGACGTTGTATCCAAGCCATCGATTATGCTGAGCGCCAACGCGGACACCAATTGCATCGCGACACGGCTGGAGGTATCTTACCCGACGTTGTTCTCACTGATTCTCAAAAACTTGACATCACCTACAACCTCTATCGCGACCACCTGTTCTTCGACTACGCTACGCGCTACTACCGCCAGCACCCTGCTATCGCATCGCCCACCGAGTTCCAACTCACCGATAGCGACATCGAAGATTTTTGCCAATTCCTCGACGAGAAGCACTTCTCCTACGAAACTGAAACAGGACGCTATCTTGGCGAACTCATCAAAATGGCCAAGCAAGAGGATATCGACTCCACCACTCTTGCCGCCCTTGAGGCTTTCAAACCACGACTCACGGGTGATTATCGTGCTGCTATCCAGCGAAACAGACAAGAGGTGGAAGAGATGTTAGGGGGCGAAATCATCAAACGCTATTACTATCACCGCGGCTACTACACCTACCTACTAAAATCGGATAAATACATCAGCAGAGCAGTAGAAGAGACAAAAAATAGCCACAAGCACTAAAAAAAGATAAAAAAGTTTAATAAAATTTGCAAATATGACAAATATTTGCTACCTTTGTGCGTCTATTCGTAAAGAAGGGAAAAGACACTATTTGATATTTTAAGGTAACATTATCTTATTGATTAGATTTTTTAGGCAATTGGGGTTTCTATGGAGGCCCTAACCATTGTGTTATTAATACAAATACTACAACAAAAAACTATCTACTTACTACGCATCGTTTGACATGAAAAGGTTTATTGTTTTTCGTTTCAATACGCAATTCATTCGCCTCGCTATAGTATGCATAATGCTACTCTCTGCTATTGGGCAAGCCTACGCTGCTGATGCCATCATCGATGACAGCGAATGTACTTGGCGTCTTGTCAGCAGCACATACGCCCTCAAGGTGGGCGATGAAGTTGTCATTGCTGCCAGCGATTACGATTTTGCTATCGACACCACTCACAACGACAACAAACGAGGGCAAGCCAGCATCACCAGAGATGGCAATACTATCACTTTCGGCGAAGACGTCCAGATTTTCACTCTTCAATCAGGCACTGCAAATGGCACTTTGGCCTTCTACACTGGTAGAGGTTATCTTTATGCCGAATCCAACAGTAGCGATCATCTGAAGACGGAGGCAAACGTTGATGGCGAAGGAAATAGTAATTGGCAGGTTTCCATATCCAACAATATTGCCACCATCATCGCACAAGGAAACAAGACGCACAATGTCATACAATATTTCCAAGACGCAGAACAATCACATTGTTATTTCACTTGCTACAATGCGGCTTTGCACCATACCTTGGCTATCTATAAAAAAGTATGTCCCCGCAGTGTTGGCGATGCGGGCTATGCTATCTCCGTATCTAATGATATTGTGCATGGCCAAGTCTCTGTATCCACACCACAAGCCCCCGCGGGCACCCAAGTCACCCTCACTGCCACACCTCAAGCAGAATATGTCTTTGATAGTTGGTTGGTAGTAGATGAACTTGGCACATCCATCCCTGTTACCAACAACGCTTTCATTATGCCCGAATCCGATGTGGTCATATTCGCCACATTCAAAAAAGATAGTCGATACAAATGGATACTTGTTACCGAGGCCGATTCGCTTAAGGTAGGCGACAAAGTGGTTATTGCTGCCTACGATTTCGATTATGCTATCAGCACCACCCAGAATAATAGCACAAGAGGACAAGCTACCATTATCCGAGATGGCAATGGTATTCTGTTTGACGATGACGTACAGGTGTTCACCCTCCAGCAGGGAACTGCCGAAGGCACTTTTGCTTTCTACACAGGCACTGGCTACCTTTACGCAGGATCAAGTAGTAGCAACCAACTAAAAACAGAAGCCAACATGGATGCCCATGGCAATAGCAATTGGAATATATCTATCTCTAACGACATCGCTACTATTGTTGCACAAGGCAATCATTCCCATAATACAATGCAGTATTATCACGATCCCACCCACTACCATTTTGCTTGTTATCTTGAGCACACACAATCTGCCTTAGCTATCTACAAGCAATATACTCCTGACTATACACCCGAAATCAACTACTCTGTCACCTACTATGGCTTTACTACCATGTGCGATGGCAATCCTGCAACAGCCAAGTATCAAAAGGTGCCACACACACTATTCCTACTTGCACATCATTAGCAGACCCAAAAGGTTTAGAACGCACATTCAATGGCACTTGGAACACTCACCCCAACGGAACAGGCATGTCATACACCCCTGGCGATAGCTTCACTGTCACAGAGAATGTGACACTCTATGCTCAATGGTCAATGAATATTACCAACAACATTACCCTGCCCAACAATGTCATTGATATGTCAAGCACAGATGTCATTGTATATGGCGGCACTACATTATCTCTACCCGAAGAAGGGACTATCACCATCCGTTCGCTCACGCTCAAAGCAGGCATACAAAGCTATGGCCAATATGCTATGCCCACGGTGTATATACCTAAAAAAGCGAACTTGGTAAGAAACCAACCCAATATCATTCTCGATTTGGTAGTCAACAACCAATCTTTCTATTCTTTCGCTGTACCATTTGCGGTGGAAAATACCGACAACAATATCCATTATCTCAACCCTATACTCAAGAATGCAGCTAAATACGGCACCCATTTCTGCATCTACACCTACGATGGCGAATTACGAGCCCAATCGGGCGTACAAGACAACAATTGGGTAGCCATACCACGTGGCACTACGCTTCAGCCTGGCACAGGATACATCATTTCTGCCGTACCTGCAGGAGGTCAAGACACCACCACCATTCGCATCACCCTACCTGATATAGACAACGCATGGACTGCAGAAGGAGAACAAACCTCTGTTAACAAAGTCAAACGCCATGAGGTATCGGTCAAAGCACATACTGGTGCTGCTGCCAAAGCGGAATTGCATCATGCGGGATGGAATTATATAGCCAACCCCTATATGGCCCATTTCGAAGGCAACAAAATCAGCGATAAAGTATCCTACGCCACTATTCCTGCACCTAATTTTGCATACTACACGCAAACACCTCTTAGCGAGACCACATTGAGTCCTTTGTATGGCTTCTTCGTACAAGTCGAATCGGATAGCAAAATATCGTTCTCTGCTGATGGACGTCAGCAACTTCCCAAATCCCTTCGAGCAGTTGCAGCCAACGACCTCCATGCCACCATCACTATTCAAGGAAATAACCAAAGCGATAAAACGGGTATTATCGTGGGCAACGACTACATAACGGATTATGAAATCGGAGCCGACTTAGAAAAGATGTTTGGCTATGGCAACACTACTTCTATCTACACACTTAGCCATAATATCCGTATGGCATACAATGCACTACCCTATGCCGATGCCACGCAATCCATACCATTAGGATTCAACGCACCAAAAGCAGGAGAATATACCATCTCACTCAGCCACATTACCAATCTTACGAATAGCGCACTACTACTCCACGACCGCACTACCCAAACCACCACCAACCTTCTGCATATGGACTATACTTTCCAAGCCACCAAAGGTCAATACGACAGCCGCTTTGTCATCTATCTCGCTGCAGAAGATAATTGCCCAACCCACATCTCAAATAGCCACTTATCTACTAAGCAAACAACCCAAAAGATTATTCACAACAACAAATTGTACATTATTCACAACGGACAGCTATACAACAACGCAGGACAATTGATAAAACATAATGCAGGCTACTAAGTACATATCAATTGCTATTCTTGGCATATGTGGCATGCTATCCAATGCTTCATATGCCACAGACAGAACCACAGACGATGTGTTCTCTGCCTATTCCGCGTCAAATATATCTTCCACCCACATCTATTCTACATACCATACCTCTACATACCATACTTCTACGTACCATACCTCCACGTACCATACCTCCACACCCCTATCACCTATAGCATCCACTACTGCTCCTCAACTGACCAGCACCATGTCTGACACCCAAGACCAGAGCGACATTCGTGGTAGAATGAACGCAAATAGCAATGATCCTTTCGGCGGAGGCACATTACCCAACCTACCCTACCAACCAGGCGCAGTTCCTACAGGAGATATACCTATGGGATTTCTTCTACTGCTCCTAACTATATACATATTGTCCATCACTCGCAAACAACACACCATTTCTTCCAAATAATACCACTAAACCTTTAATTTTTCTAAAAAACACACTATTTTCTACAGAAAATAACTACTTTTCTTGTACAATTCAAAAAAAAGTAGTAACTTTGTGCGCTGGTTATAATGTTCATTATAAAATGCGTTCGTTGTGATATGAATAGAAGACTGTTTATACTCGGATTAGTATTGCTTTGTTTTTGTGCTCTCCAAGCACAAGATTGGACTGTTACATGGAAAGTAAACGGATTTGCATATACAACAGGTAATCCAACAGTAGCAGTTCAAAACGGGAAAAAAGTAGTTAAATTGCCTACTGCTCCTTCTATTGATTGTGGCAAAGAATTTGTTGGTTGGACTATACAAGAATATGACAATCTTACAGTTCCAGATGTCTTATTCCAAAAACGAGCGGATGCGCCTGAAGTAACATCTAACGTTACATATTATGCTGTATTTGCAGACAAAGACGATAGTGATAATTATTTTGATTACACAACGAATTGTTGTATTGAAATCGTTTTTTTAGATGGTGTAGTTAGTCTTTCTGAAGCAGAAAATGGAGAAGTATTGTTCATTAAGAACCCAGATCCTAACAAGGATATTTTCAATTCGTTAATTGTAAAAGAACAAAATGCAAATGCTAACTGGCACAATAATCACCCTGTCATATTCTATGAAAATGGCGGCATTTACATTAAAGTTGATAAAGCTGCCGTTTATTTAGTAGAAGTATCACGCCCCGCAGATGGAACATATTGCGAAGTAAATCAATATGTTCAATTTACTGTAGCAGATTCATGTACCATAGAATACGTTGGATTTGACGATGATTGGTGTGCTACCATTGCTCCCGCATCTCAAGGAGGACGTCACAAAATTGGAGATTCATTTGTAATTCCACAAGAAAGACCTGCTGATCCTGAAGGATTAGGAAGAAGTTTAATTCATTGGAACACATCAAATTACTTAAGAGAAGATGGTGAAACATATCAATTAGGAGATACAATTATCATCAAAGAAGATATTTCTTTATACCCTCAATGGCGTTGGGATATTAAGGATGATACAGAAGCACCATACTATGATCTTCCAAATACAGATATCGTAATATATCCTGGAAAAACACTATCAATAATGGATTATTACGAAGCAAATACAATCATGTTAAAAGGAGGATTAGACGAATCTAAAACGTCTTACGCAATGCCAGGATTGTATATTGATGAGTATGGACTATTGTTAAAATACAATCCTGATAACATTGTTCATTTCGACCTATCAATCAATAAAGATAACTACTACCCCTTTGCTGTTCCATTCCCAGTATCGGTTAGCGATATTGATTATGCAGACCCCACACTCGCTGCCGCTTCCACATACGGTACACATTATGTTATTAAGCGGTACGACGGAGCTAAACGAGCAGAAGATGGTGTCAACAAAGACGTAAACTGGGTTGTTGTAGAAACTGACGAAACCCTGCAACCAGGTGTAGGATATATCATCACAGCCTTACCTGTTGATGGCAAAGCGGTTATTCGTATTCCACTTGAATTTACAAATGATTGGACCATAGATGGAGAGCAATCTGCGGAGGAAGCGCCTAACGGAGATTGGCTAGAACGTAATATCATCTCTACTACAGCCTATTCTGGCACAGCTGCCACTGCCGCCCCTATTCATGCGGGTTGGAACTTTATAGCCAATCCATATTTAGCAAAATACAAATACGACGGCAACAATATCACCAACGCACCAGAATACGCAAATATTCCTCGCTACGACTTCTCTGCATATGATCAAGTGCCATTAGAGACTGCCACCCTCAGTCCAGAGTATCCATTCTTTGTACAAGTAGATGACGACGCCACTTTGAATTTCGCCACTACAGGGCGCCGTCAAGCACCTGCTTCGCTTCGTTCTACAACCAATACTACGCTTCAGGCTACGCTTTCACTCACTCCACAAGACAACCAAACTGCAGACCATACCACCATACTCATCAACGACACATACACACCTGCTTACGAAATCAATGCCGACCTCGAGAAGATGTTCGGCTCCGCTTATACTACCGCACTCTACACACTCAGCCAAGAGCATCGATTGGCTTACAACGCCCTTTCGCCACAAGATGCCATTACCCCAATTCCACTCGGTTTCCGAGCTGCACAAGAGGGAGAATATACCATTACATTGGATAATCCTAATGATTTAGACGATATCGAGAGTATCAACCTTTTCGATGCTCATACCAACCAGACCATCAATCTCCTCCACTTCGACTATACATTCACCACAACTCGCACCCAAGACGATGCTCGTTTCACTATCAATTTCGTATCTCGCAGCAATACCGCCACCAATATCACAGACATCCCTTCTCCTACTACATCTACTACGAAATTCATCCACAGCAACCAACTATATATCCTTAAGCACGGCAACATTTACAACGCCCAAGGGCAACAAATACAATAACCATCCACAATACAACAAATGAGATCATTCCGATACATACCACTTATCTTTGCACTCATGTGCTTGGTATCGCTCTTCTTCTTGCTCATTCAGCCAGAACAAGAGGATAGTATGTATTTGGACCAACCATTAATGGGTATTAGCAGTCGTCAAGACAATATTTGGACATTGCCTTCTTCTGCACAATGGAATACCACTTCCGATTACTTCACCTCCTCATCTCAACAATCAACCTACACCCCTACTTCACAACGCAGTACTACCTACTCTACGGCACACCAGCATACAGCACCTGCCATATATCAAACTAGCAATCATTCCATGCAGCACTTTGGCGGTGGCAATACTGCTCTATCTATGCAGCACTTCAATGTCTTCCATCCTAATCAAAGTGCTAATCATTCTACTTTCTCCAATACAATCCAATATCAGGCAGTACAACCATCTCAACATACTAGTGATGTCAGCAAAGCATTGGCCATGTCGCAATCATCTGCTGCTATGAGCAGAGTGGCAATGAAAACCACTACCAATGCTGTACTAGCCACCTCACAAGCCCCCATTGCTCACGTATCACAAATGGCTATCACCACTTTCGATGCCAACTATAGTGTCAATGGCATACGCAACAAAATGGCTGCTGACGACCCATTCGGTGGTGGCGATATTGGTGGTACTCCCAATCCTATCGAACCGGGTCAAGACCTACCACTCGGCGATACTCCTATCCTATTCATACTATTGATGGCACTCTCCTATATGGCATATGTGCGCTTTCATCAAGCACAAGCAAAGTCATAACACACATAAACAATCACTCTAGACTGCCAATTTGGCAGTCTTTTAGTATATAATCTATTTATATCAGTATTTGGCACAGACTTTCTGTATTTGGCACGAACTTTGTATTGAATACTTACGATGTATATCAACTGATAACTATTAATTATTAACTATACTATTATGAGCAAAATCCAACCATTAGCAGACCGTGTACTAGTCAAGCCCATGGCTGCAGAAGAAAAGACTATCGGCGGAATCATCATTCCAGATAGCGCAAAAGAGAAGCCACTGCGTGGCGAAGTCATCGCTGTTGGTGAAGGCACCAAAGATGAAAAAATGTTGCTTTCCGAAGGCGACACCGTATTATATGGCAAGTATGCAGGCACCGAACTCGAATACGATGGCGAGAAGTACCTCATCATGCGCCAAAGCGACGTGTTAGCAATTTTGAAATAACTGACAACTTAAACTTTTAAACTCTGAAACAAAAATATGGCTAAAAACATTTCTTATAACGTAGAGGCGCGTGATGCCCTCAAACGTGGCGTTGACCAATTGGCAAACGCAGTTAAAGTTACCCTCGGTCCTAAAGGTCGCAATGTAATTATCGATAAGAAGTTCGGTGCTCCACATATCACCAAAGATGGTGTATCAGTGGCTAAAGAGATTGAACTTGCAGATGCAGCTGAGAACCTCGGTGCACAACTCGTAAAAGAAGTTGCCAGCAAAACTGGCGACCAAGCGGGTGATGGTACTACTACTGCTACTGTGCTCACACAGGCAATCGTCAGTGTAGGACTCAAGAATGTAACTGCAGGGGCTAATCCTATGGACCTCAAGCGCGGTATGGACAAAGCTGTCAACGCAATTGTTTCCAATATCAAAGCGCAAAGTGAGATGGTAGGCAACGATTTTGACAAGATTGAGCAAGTGGCTACCGTATCTGCTAACAATGATGCAGAAATTGGCAAACTTATTGCTGACGCAATGCGCATGGTGAGCAAAGACGGTGTTATCACCATTGGTGAAGCAAAAGGTATGGACACTACTATCGACGTAGTACAAGGTATGCAATTCGATCGTGGTTACATCAGCCCATATTTTGTCACCAACACCGAGACTATGGAAGTAGAGATGGACCGTCCATATATTCTTCTTCATGATAAAAAAATCAGCAATCTCAAAGAGTTACTCCCTGTATTAGAGCCTGCAGTACAAAGCGGTCGTCCTCTACTCGTAATTGCGGAGGATGTAGATAGCGAGGCACTCACTACTCTCGTTGTCAATCGCTTGCGTGCACAACTCAAGATTTGTGCAGTTAAAGCTCCTGGCTTCGGCGACCGTCGCAAAGAGATGCTCGAAGACATTGCTATCCTTACTGGCGGTACTGTCATCAGCGAAGAGAAAGGCATCAAACTGGAGAGTGCTACCCTTGATATGCTTGGTACTGCTGAGAGTATCACTGTCAACAAGGATAATACTACCATTGTCAATGGCGCAGGCGACAAAGATGCTATCGCTGCTCGTGTGGGACAAATCAAAGCGCAAATCGCTACCACCAAGTCCACCTATGATAAGGAGAAACTACAAGAACGTCTTGCTAAACTCGCAGGTGGTGTAGCCCAACTCAACGTAGGTGCCGCTTCCGAAGTAGAAATGAAGGAGAAGAAAGACCGTGTAGACGATGCCCTCAGTGCCACCCGCGCTGCTATCGAAGAAGGTATTGTAGCCGGTGGTGGTGTAGCATATATCCGCGCACAAGCTGCTTTAGAGGGCCTCAAAGGCGAGAACGAAGACGAGCAAACTGGTATTGAGATCATCCGCCGTGCAGTTGAAGAACCTCTACGCCAAATCGTGGCTAACGCAGGCAAAGAAGGGGCTGTAGTTGTAGATAAGGTACGTGCAGGTGAAGGCGACTTTGGTTACAACGCCCGCAAGGATATCTATGAAAACCTCAAAGCTGCAGGTGTAGTAGACCCTGCCAAAGTAACGCGCGTAGCATTAGAGAACGCCGCCAGCATCGCAGGCATGTTCCTCACTACCGAGTGTGTAATCACCGATATCAAAGAGGAAAATCCTGCTCCTGCAATGCCTGCAGGTGGCATGGGCGGAATGATGTAATCCCCAACATCATATATTATACAAAACTAAGGCTCCTTCACGGAGCCTTAGTTATTTTCTTATATATCCTTTATTATGTGTTAAGGTACAAGGAATTATATTAAGGTATAAGGATATGATTGCGGTCCATCACCTACTTCACCGGATTATCTTGCAATCCCCAGCCCGTAATAGTAGCCACATATGGAATATATGCGTACGAGAACTTTTGATGACCAATATAGTTAGGATGCATACTTGCGCCAAGATCCTCATCGGTAGAAAGGTGCAAGGTTGGGCAACAAGCCATGAAATGTACATTAGGCATTGGGCAGAACTTTACCATGTCCCGCATATAGTCTAACAAGGTACTATGTGCCTTCGACGACACGCATAGTATAGGATGATCTTCTCCGTAGTTATCTTTGATATAGCGAATTAGGCGATAGTATCCATCGCGGAATTTCTCATATGACGGTTGCAGTGATATCGAGAAATCATTTCCTCCCAAGTATATAAGTGTCAGTGCAGGACGTATGTCCGACTCTGCAGCGTTCCAACGTGTATCTTGTGCAGAATCCATATCAAAGGTCTGCAGATAACGGTCTGGCATATGATACCCATCAAACTTCGAGTTATAATTGCGTGCTGCACCCATACCCGAGTGCGCCACTACCACATAATCCGCATCAAAATAGCGAGAAATAATGGCTGGGAACGAACGAGAAGCATTCTCAGTTTCGGGGGTAAACTTAGCCAAACGACTACTATCATCCACACCATAACCACAATCATAACTTGCGCCTATAAATTCCAATTGACGCTTGCGAATAGGCTCCGCTTGCAAAAATTGCCCTTTTGCATCGGTCGCAAACTCATGGATAATTGTCTTACCCTGCTCTCCCTCAGTACGTTTCTGCACTATCACTTGATGTACTTTTACTTTAGAATTCTTCAAATACACAGGGTCTATCAACTCAATTATAGTGTCCATACTTGCCACCTCAATGATACGATGCGGCTCTGCACTCATTGGTGCATCAATCCATACATTAAAATAGTTGTGGCGAGTAGCCGCCATCTCAATTGTAGTATCCCACTTTATATCCGATGCACGCATGCTCAACGACTTTCCCGTAAAAGCAATACGAAAATACACTCCCGTCCAGTCGAAAGACACATCTCCATTTTCTACTAATGTACGACCTACAAAAGTCACACGAGAATCTGCAGCAGGTATCACTTCTGCCACCATATTGCTTGCTAGCAGCACCATCGCTACCATAAATAATATCTTTTTCATATTCTAATCTCTAAATTCTAAACACTATACTACTTCACTGGCATATCTTGCAATCCCCAACCAGTAATAGTCGCTATATAAGGAATGATTGAATAAGCTATTTTCTGTTGACCATTATAGTTCGGATGCCATCCTGCACCCAAGTCCTCATCAGTACCCAAATGTTGCGATGGGAAGTAACCCAAATAATGCACATTCTTCAATCCGCAGTTATTTACTACATTGCGCACATACACAAACTGATAATCAGATACTTTCGATGCCACACATAGTATAGGATGGTCTTCTCCATAATTAGCTTTCACCTCTGCTAACATACGCATATACCCCTTACGAAACTTATTGAAATCAGGCATCATATATGATGAGAAATCATTAGTCCCCAAGTAAATCACTGTTATATCGGGGCGAAATTCCGACTGCTCCACACTCCAGCGAGTAGTAGAGTCGCGGTCAATAGTATATTCATATAAATCTGGCATTACCTCCCATGGAATATTCGAACCTGCATTGCGGCATATTCCGCGTCCCGAGTGTGCTATAGCCATATAGTCTGCATCAAAATAGCGCGATACAATGCTAGCGTATGTACGCGACGCATTTTCTGTCTCATCCGTAAAGGGGTCACGACGACTCAGTGCATCCACACCATAGCCACATGTGTAACTATCACCTATAAACTCTATCTGACGCTCTTTCATAGGCGTTGCTTGTACAAACCTACCATCAGTCATAAATGCATGTACAGTCGTAGTACCACAACCCGCTTCGGTTCGTTTCTGTATAACCACCTGATGCTCTTTCACTTTCGATTTCTTCACATCTGCAGCTAACACTAGATCTATAATAGTATCATTACCTTTCACTTCCACAATACGCGTTGGTTCTGCACTCGTTGGCATGTCCACCCACACAGCATAGTAGTTGCGCTTATTGTCCGACACACGCATTGCCAATGATTTTCCTGTGAATGCTACGCGAAAATACGTAGCAGGCCAATCAAAGCGCAATGAGCCGTCTTCCACCTCCGCACGTCCCACAAAAGTCACACGCGAATCGGTAGCTGCTATTGTCTCAGCCATTATATTGCTTGTCAACAGCACCATCGCTACCAAAAATAACATCTTTCTCATCTTTAATCTCTAAACTCTAATCACTAAACACTAAACTCTAAACTACTTCACTGGCATATCTTGCAGTCCCCAGCCCGTAATAGTTGCTATATAAGGGATGATAGAATATGCTTTCTTTTGTTGTCCATTATAGTTTGGATGTACATCCGCGCCCAAATCCTCATCGGTATGCAGGTGTTGTGCAGGGCAATAACCCAGATAATGCACATTCTCCATACCACAGTTATTCACCAAGTCACGCACGTAGTTGAAGAGGTACTCATGTGTTTTAGTTGCCACACACAAGATTGGATGCTCTTCACCATAGTTTGCCTTGATATATTTAAACAAACGATAGTAGTGTTTACGAAAATCCTCGTATTTGGGGGCTAAAGCAGTAGAGAAGTCATTTGCACCCAAATAAACGATAGTCATTGCTGGATGAAAATCTGATTTGGTTGCATCCCAACGTGTTACGGCAGTAGAATCCTCATCAAATGTTTGCAAATAACGGTCTGGCATCCACCAACCTTTGAACTTGCTATTATAGTTACGAGCAATACCCATACCTGAGTGAGCAATTGCCACATAATCAGCACCAAAATAGCGCGACACGATACCTGCATAACTGCGTGATGCATTTTCTGTTTCTGGTGTAAAACGCTCTTTACGGCTTTTTGCATCAATTCCATAACCACAAGTATAGCTATCGCCAATAAATTCCAACTGACGTGCTCTCAACTGCTCCGCTTGCACAAACTTACCTTGAGCATCAGTAGCAAACTCATGAATAGTAGTCTTTCCTTGCTCACCTTCTGTACGTTTTTGCACAATCACTTCGTGTACTGCACGACGCGATTTCTTCAAGTATGCAGGATCCACCAGTTCTATCACGGTATCTTTGCCACTTACTTCTATTATGCGATGAGGTTCAGCGCTAGTTGGAGAATCAATCCAGACATTGTAGTAGTTATGTCGCGTAGCGGCCTTCTCTGCATCTGCATCCCACTTTGTTTCACTAGCTTTCATTGTCAGCGATTTGCCTGAAAAAGCAATACGAAAATAGGTAGCAGTCCAGTCAAACGACACATCATTACCTTCTACCCAAGTACGACCTACATAAGTTACACGCGCATCATTTGCAGGAATCACTTCTGCAAACGCACTCATTGTCAGCAGCATAGATGCTGCTAGAAAAAAAATTTTCTTCATGATATTATAATTTTAGTTGTATTATTTTCCTAAAAAAGCAAGGGGCGCAAAGCCAGTACTTTCCGCCCCTACTCTATTACTCAAATGCACCCATTTGCAGCATCGCTACCTCTTTTGGAGTCAAAAAGCGATATTTGCCACGTGCCACATTCTTCTTTGTCAGTCCCGCAAACGACACACGGTCCAATTTCGTCACGCGGTAGCCCACTTTCTCAAACATTCGGCGTACCACACGATTCTGACCCGAATGGATTTCTATACCTAGATGTTTGCGATCTTCTTGTGGGAACTCCAACGCATCTGGAGTCACTTTCTCGTTATCTATCATCACGCCGTCGCGCAATACTGCTTCATCTGCTTCATCCAGATCACGATCAAGTGTTACAGCATATATTTTCTTCTTACCAAATTTTGGGTGTGTCAGTTTTGCTGCCAAATCGCCATCGTTGGTCAACAGGAGCACACCTGTGGTATTGCGGTCCAAACGACCTACTGGATATATACGCTCCGCGCACGCATTGCGCACGATATCCAATACGGTGTGACGCTCTTGTGGGTCATCGGTTGTGGTCACCGTGTTCTTTGGTTTGTTGAGCAGAATATACACTTTGCGCTCACGGCGAACTGGCTGATTATGAAACATCACCTTATCCGTTGGCAACACTTTTGCGCCCAAGTTATCCACCACTTCGCCATTCACCGAGATCACGCCTGCCAAGATAAAGTCATCTGCTTCACGGCGCGAGCATATACCTGCATTTGCCAGATATTTGTTCAAGCGGATTGGCTTTGTAGGGTCTTCGTAGTTCTTGATATACTCTTGACGTTTACGTTGCGAATATACGTTTGGATTATGCTTCTGTTTCGGACGGAAACTGCGCTCTGTATTGTCTGCACTCTCTGGTCTAAACGCGGAGCGACGCGGTTCCACTTTCTCCGCGCGTACAGCACCTGCGGTGCGGGTAAAGCGTTGACGTTGGCGTCCACCTTCGCGTGCGGAACGATCGGGAGCATTAAAACGGGGACGGATAGATGCACCATCCGAATTGAATACGCCATTGCGCTCACGCGGATTCGCATCTTGCGAGTAGCCACCCTGACGTGGGGTGCGGTTGTTTGAATCAAACATAGTCCTAATAGATTAATGGTTTTGGGTTAGTTAATTTTTCTTTTCCTAAGGTCTTGGTCTTCAGTACTTACTATATATCCATAGTCGTTGTTCATAGCATGGGCTCCGAGTGTTGCTCAGAGCCCATGCTGTTTTGGTTCATTGACGCGTGCATCTCTCGACGTACTCGCCGAATCGCCACACTTAGGCCTCTGCAGCTTGCTCTACTGCCAATTTACCACGATAGTATCCGCAAGTTGGGCAGATAGTGTGGTAGATGTAATGAGCGCCACAGTTTGGGCAAAGTGCCAATGCAGGCATTTTTGCTTTGTCGTGGGTACGACGTTTCGCTTGTCTGGTGTGCGATTGTCTTCTTTTTGGATGTGCCATAATTCTTTTATTGTTTTATTAGTTTATTTTAGTAGTTATTTTCGGGTTCCATTCTTTTGGTATAGCCACGCAGAACGACTATCCTCCATCCTTTTAGCCCGTTTATATCATTCTTCCTCATCCAACGCGGTGCAGAGGTGGTCTTGGAGAAGCGCAGCCATTTCAGGGTTGCAACCACCATCTTGGTGACTATGCACCAGCGGGAGATTCACTATGATCAATTCATATGCCAACCATGCCAAGTCCAGTGTCTTTGGGTCTTCATCCAGGTCCACATCTTCCTCATACACATCCACCTCCACGTCCATTGGCTCCAAGCATCGGTCGCAGGTCACTTGCACTGTGCCACACACATCCACATCCACTGCAACGCTATCCTCACCTACTATCAAACGCACTTTCGCATCCACATCTCCGCCCAACAATTCGCTAGCTTCTATAGTCGAAAAATAGGAGTTATCCAACTGAAAATCAAACAGGTGCTCTCCCAGTTCCAACTTCTCAATCTCTACAATATGCGGCGTTTGTGTATTCATTTTCCCACAATTGGCGTGCAAAGGTACTACATTTTTCTGAAATACGCAAATCTTTCTGCTTTTTTTTGAAAATTATTTCTCAATTGCCAAATACGGTTGAAAAATCTCGTAGTATTTGCCCATCCATTTCTCTGCCACGTCATCATACGCTTGCCAAAAGGCCTTATTGCTCAATTCGCCCTGTGTCCATTGCATGTACAATGGTGCAAAATCCTCCACGATGGCTTTCTCCACTGTATCTGTGCATGCGAGCATCGATGGCTTGCCTTCGCTTCCGCGCAATATGTTTTGCATATTCACATAGCGCTTGCCATTGCTTATTTTCAGAGGAAACGCCCATTCATTTTTTATTTTCAGCGAAGCGTCGCACATCTCGCTATGCAGTCCTTCTCCTTCCGTTGCTTTGGCATCGCGCGCAAGCATGTATCCTGGCAAATGTTTCTTATCCATTAATAGCGGAATAGCCACTGCGCATGCAGGGTAACCCAACGCAGTCCACATCACGGTATGCAACGGATTACCACCCTCTTTCACGCCTTCAAAATACACTACTGCCGAAGTTATTCGACGAGGTATAAAATCCTGATCTACTGTATATTCTGGTGCATTCTCCGCATCATAATCCACACCCAGCACCTCATGACGATATTGTCGTGAGAACAGGTTCAGTGCATCCATAGCAGTCATCTCTTTCTCCTTTGAAAAGGCCTCTTTCATGATGGCGGTTGCTGTCTGATAACGCTCCCATCCTTCATAATCTTCGTATCTTCCTGCCTGACTAAAGTTAGTCACCACGCGGTATCCTTCGGGGATCGTATTCACATCATATTTGATATAGCGCGAGTTATTCATCTCGTAGTACGCGGCTCCACCTTGTGCGTCAATAATGCCAAAGTTTGCTTCCACGCCCCATGGCTGTGGATAGGTCATCAGCCACGCCTCAAAGTCGGCTATGGTAGCGCAGTTGCCTAGTGCGTGATACATCAGTTCGCCTTCTCTATCCATCTGACAATCCAGTTTATCTTCGCGCAGGTTGTATGATGCCGTATTCATTATACACAGTCCTGCTTCATTCATGCCCGACCACACTTCGCCGTCCAGCATGGGCGAGTTCATCAGTCCAATAAACGCATATTTCTTACCTTGAAAATAGGCAATACGATTATTCAGTTCGCCTGTATCGCGATGTTTAAACATGGCGGGTTTACCCGAAGGAGTAGCTTTACCGCTAATGATAAATGATGTGCAGGCCCAACTGCTGAGCACCACCCATGGCGCTAGCAATATAAATACAATTCGTTTCATAGCTTCATATATTGATTTCGAGTATCTCTTTTTCCTAATTTCTCCGCAAATGTACTACTTTTTTCGCAAATATGCAAATTCTCTGCAAAAATTCCCCTTTTTTCTCCGAACACCCCACCCGACACTTTCCTAATTCTTTCACGACTTTAATTAGTGATTAATTAGTGATTAATTAGTGATTAGTTAGTGATTAGTTAGTGATTAGTTAGTGATTAATTAGTTATTATCGAACCTTCATCATATGAAAACCCTACTTTTCACCACACCTTATGTTTCCTATGGTTATCTTCCACTTTTCTTTCTCCTACTTTCCTACAAAAACAGGGCGTACCCACACGGGATACGCCCTATTACTTTTATCTCGAAACAATTCAGGAATTACTCTTCTTTTTTTCCCAAATTGAATGCGTAATACACTTTCACACCAAATTCCAGTGGAATAGAATTAGAAGCTACGATCTCATACACATTGGCTGTAGCAACCGTTGACACTTCTTCAGAGATATGTGCAGGTGGAGTTACTTGTATGATTGGGCTATCGTATTCTGTTCTCATATTATTCCAGCAACCTACATGGAAATACCCCAACACACCTACCATCTGATTCCATTCATAGCCAATCTCCGTCCCTACATAAATGTCGAATCGTGCTTTTGGCTTGGTCAAGGATATGGGTTGTACCATTTGTTCTTCTGCCAGCACTCCGGTGATGATTTCGTTAGGCACTTCCACGCCGTAAGCAGGATAATATGCCACCACCATAGGATCCACGAAGCCTTGCTGACCGCTTCTATGCACGGCTACACGAAACATCGGACCTATATCAAAAATCACACCTTTGGCTCTTAGAGCAAACATCAGAGGCACTTCGGCTGTCACTTGGTTGCATTTCACTTGGCATTCTCCCGACGTAGTATAATCGATGATATTATCCAAGTAATCGCGTGTAGTGTAGTGGTCAGAGAACCCTAAGTTGTACTTAGCATTTTGGTATCCAATGTTCACACCCAAACGCACACCCAAATCTATAGATGTAGATGCCGAATCTGCGGGAGTTGACATATAGAACACACAATCCATACCTACCGAACCAGCGAATCCCACTTTATTAGGAACGAGTTTCTCGTATTGCGCCACATTGTATTGCCCTCCGCCTTTCAGCCCGAAGCGCATCATATGATGCTGGGCATGTATCAGCGACGAGCATACCATGAAGAGCGATAGCAATAGTGAATATTTATATACTTGCTTAGTCATCATTCACAATATAACGCATGGTTTGATTGATTGTTTCCGACACCACTTTCACCTGATAGCAGCCTGCCATAGGTACAGGATCCAACATATATGTACTCTCTTTGTTAGCTTGCAGTGTTTGAACCAGTTGTCCGGTCATACTATATACATATATATGTGTATCCTCTTCTGGATTCAGACCGGTCAATTTCATTTGTTGCCCAACCACCACAGAGTTTGGTAGCAGAGCCACTCTTGCTGCTTGACTTGCGCCCGAATAGCATACGATCTCTGACCGCATCAATCCGTCGCATATCAAGCCACGCACATCGCTAACATCCACCACAGCGTAGTAGTTACCCGTTCCTTTCAGACTCTTGTCTAAGGTGAGATAGTAACTATTCTCCCCTACCAACTGATCATCCAGGGGGAACATGCCATGCATATCATCGGGTTCATCTACCACGCGATACCATGTCACATCCTCGGGATCGAAATAGTACCCTTGCTCATTGATTGCACGCACGTTTATCATTAGCAACCAATCATATAGCGCCACTACGGGCCAATTGGCATACTCTTCACAGTTCGATGCAAAATAAGCAATAAATGTAAGATCTTCGGTAACTTCAATTAGTCGAATCGCTTCTTCATTACCATCATTCCAACGAACGAAGTGGTAATCTTCATACGGATTCGCAGAAATTTCTATCCACGTACCACAAGGTATGCCCTTATATTCCTCTGCCCGAGTTGGGCAGAAGAACATAAGTAGCATAATCAGTGTATAGGATAGCTTTGATCTCATTTTCTGTTCCTATAGGTTCGAAACTATGGTTATTGCCTTAGAGTTTCTCAATAGTTACAGTACCCATTGTCTCGTCCGCAGACTCAACTGTGATAGTGTACTTCCTAACTTCGAAGGTTGCAATGAGTTCAACATTGCCAGTTACCTTAAACGTTAAGGATTCTTCTTTATCACCATTACTCCATTGCTTGAATTTGTAGCAGCCGTCAGGTGTTGCTATAACAGTAACTTCTTCTCCGTACTCATACGTACCTGCACCAGTAACTGTACCATGCTCAGGATCATCGACCTTAACGGTTACTGTATATCTATTCTTAGTAGCCTTGTAAGTTGCTGTGTATACTTGAGTTTCAATCTTCTCTGTTACTGGAGTAATTGATGGATCTGATGTAGCCCAACCATCAAATGTATATGTCCATTGTCCTGTGGTGTCAACTCTCTCTGGTACTGGTATATTTTGAGCCATCTTACCATATTCCACATCCTCTGTGTGTAGTATAGTTCCATCATGATCCTTGAAGGTTACAGTATATACTTGTTTAATAGCCTTAAAGTTTGCTTCGTATACTGCAGGTCCTGTTACCGTTACTAAATCAGGTTTCCATGTTCCATCCCACTCATATTTATATTCATATGTCTCAGCTTTTGTAGGAATTACCTCAGAGTCATATACTGGTTTTTCGCCATATGCAACCCCTTTCTCATAAATTATTGTACCATTACCATCTTTGAAGGTAATTGTATATTCCTTAGCAGTATGTTTATATTGAGCTATATAAGTATGAGTCTCAGGTTTTTCTGTTACAGGCACAAGTTCTTTAGGGTTCCAACCTATAAATTCCCAAGTATAATGCTGATCGTTTTCATCTACTTGTATTCTCTCTGGATTTTTACTTGGGAAAGTTGGGTAGCCACCATATGGAACTTGCTCTGATTTTATTGGTGTGCCGTCATTATTATAGAATGTAACAGTATACATTGTAGGTATTTCCTTAAATACTGCAGTAAAAGATTGAGCATGTGCAGGAACTGTAGGTACCGCTTCTAAACTTGGCTCCCAGCCTATAAATTCCCATGTTGATTTATTTGGATCAACTTCTTTCTCTGGAACAGCACCTTTGTAAGTAATAGCAGAACCATATGGCAGTTTCTCTGCAGCGAGAAGTAACTCACCATTCCAGTTTTTAAAACTAATCTCATAGAGATTTGGAGCAAATGTCGCAACATACTTCTTCAAATTTTCATTAACCTCAACTACGCGAGTGGAGTCTGTATTACCATCTGACCATTGTACAAAGTGATAACCTTCCTTAGGAGTTGCAGTAATTTTAACTAGACTACCGCAATCGCACGTTTCCGTAGCAGCTTGCGCTGTTATGGCGATTGAGCAGAACATCGCCAAAAAGAATAAAAGTTTTTTCATAATAATAAAATTTTTAAGTGTTTGTTATTATTTTTCTAATTTAATGGTTACTACTATTCACTTGGTTGTTATCCTTCATAAATAACCCCTTGATATACCTAATGTAAATACTATAACTTCTCAATACCAACCGTTCCTTTGGCAGGATCAGAGGTATCCACTGTGATTGTAAATTGCTTTATTTCAAAGATAGCGGAAATAGTAAAATTGCCATGTACTTGTATCGATCGATGCTTATCAGTTATACCATCCGACCACTTTACAAATTCAAGACAATCATCTGATGGAGTTCCTACCGAGAAGGTAATAGATTCTCCCGCTTCCACCAAATATTCCTTACTAACGCTTCCATTATCAATAGTGACCTTGTACATCACAGGGTCAGAAGCAGCAGATGGTTCAGCAGAAACAGAAGAAAGTTGGCTATTAGACGGCACACGAACTGTAGAGCCCAAAGCGGGCAGTACATACAACATAAAAGAAAGCAGCAAAACAATATGTGCAAGCCGTGTTTTCACTATACTATTTTTTCCAAAACATCCTAACGCATAGGATATTCGGGTCGCAAAATTACTACATTATTTCCAATATAACAAAACTTAACAGCATTTTATTAACAAAAGTGCTCTTTTTCTTAATAAATAACCTATAGTTTAATCTTTTAACTATAGTTTATTACAAATTTTCTATAGTATATACAATAATTATAAATATATATTAGCATATTTATTAATAATAGTAAATGAATTGCAGGTTTCTGATGATAGAATATACTCTCTAAAACCATCGAACTACAGGCTTTTTTTTACATAAAAACGCGCTATATACTGAGTGCAAAACATCTCTTTTTCAAAAAAAGCACACTTATTCTTGCATATGTCCATTATTTTTCGTACCTTTGCAGGCTAATTGTTGTTTGCATTGGAAAACTCAAACTAATTATGGTAGTCAGCGATTTCACTCCACAGGAAGAACAACTCATCGAGAGCGAATTTCAGGCGCTCTTGGCAGACTATGCACGTACACGCCACCACCAGAAGGTCGAGCTTATCACACGTGCATACCACCTGGCTAAGCAGGCGCACAATGGGGTACGCCGCTTGTCGGGCGAGCCATACATGATGCACCCGCTATCTGTAGCTCGCATCGTGGTCAAGGAGATTGGACTCGGCAGCACAAGTATCTGTGCCGCTTTATTGCACGATGTGGTGGAAGACACCGACTATACGGTGGAGGATATTGCTCACCAATTTGGTGATAAGATTGCTAGCATTGTAGATGGACTCACCAAAATCTCTGGTGGCGTATTTGTGGACCAAGCAGTAAAGCAAGCCGAGAATGTCCGCAAACTCTTACTCACAATGTCCGACGATATTCGCGTCATGTTGGTCAAGCTTGCCGACCGATTACACAACATGCGCACGTTGGCTGCACAACGCCCAGAGAAACAACGCAAGATTGCTATCGAAACGCAATATATCTATGCTCCTATGGCGCACCGACTCGGACTATTCCCTATCAAAACCGAGTTAGAGAATCTCAGTTTCAAATACGAAAAGCCAGAACTCTATGCCGAGATAGAAGCCAAGCTGCTTGCCAATAAAGATGCTCAGTTAGAGAACTTCGAAGAGTTTGCTGCGCCCATTCGCAAGCACCTGACCATGATGGGCTATGAGTTCAAGCTATATGCCCGCACCAAGTCCGTATATTCCATCTACAAAAAGATGGTCACCAAGGGTATTCCTTTTGAGCAAGTTTACGACCTATTGGCTGCACGTATTGTCTTCGAACCTAACTCGCAGTTCTCCGAGAAAGACCAATGTTGGATGATCTATTCCGCTATTACCGAAATCTATCGTCCACACCCAGAGCGTATTCGCGACTGGATTTCCACACCAAAAGCCAATGGATACGAGGCTTTGCATGTCACTGTCATGGGCAATCACGGTCAGTGGATTGAGGTGCAAATTCGTACTGAACGTATGCACGAACTCGCGGAGCACGGATTAGCTGCACATTGGAGATACAAAGCAGGCGAACAAAGCGAAAACGAATTAGACAAGTGGCTGCGCGACATCAAAGATGTATTAGCCAACCCTGACCCTGATGCTATTGCCTTCTTAGACACATTCAAACTCAATCTATATCACCACGAAGTCTTTGTCTTCACGCCTCGTGGCGATATTCGCACGATGGCGCAAGGTTCTACTGTATTGGACTTTGCTTACCAGTTGCATACCGAGTTGGGTGAGCATTGTATCGGAGCCAATGTCAATCGTACTACACGTACCATCGGATATATTTTGCAGAGTGGTGACCAAGTCGAGATTCTTACATCCGACAAGCAGCAACCTGAGCCAGAATGGCTAGAAATAGCAGTAACTGCTAAAGCAAAGGACTGCCTCAAAAAGTATTTCCGCAAGACGGCTATCGAAGAGCGCGAACAGACCGATTATACCACAGCCAAGACTATCAGTCTATTTATCAAGGGCTCCGACACATTTGGCGTCATGATGCGCATACTCCAAATCATGAGCGAAGAATATCGCATCAATATCAGCGACCTGCATGTCACATCCGATGGCGACCATTTCACTTGTACCATCGATGCCATGATATTCGACCTCAAGAAGTTAGGAGCCATGTGCATGCAGTTGCGCAATATCGGTGGCATCAATACCGTAAACGTAGTTAACGCAGTTGAGTAAAACAGAACAGAACAAAATAAAAATAATATATGAAAAAGATTTTAAGTATCGCAGCATTTACTTGTATTGCAATGCTTGCTTTGGGTCAAGACCCTGTTATCACATTCACCAAGACCACTCATGACTTCGGCAAAATCAACGAAGCAGATGGCAGGGTAACCACTATCTTCGAGTTCAAAAACGAGGGAATGACACCGCTTGTTCTCACTAACGTGCGTGCCAGTTGCGGTTGCACTACTCCCAAGTGGACACACGAACCTATCGAACCCGGACAAATCGGACAAATCACAGTCACCTACAACCCTAGTGGTCGTCCAGGTCGATTCCAAAAGACTGTCACTGTCACCAGCAACGCCACTGTTGCCACTACCAAGTTGTACATCAAAGGCGAGGTTATTCCTAAGCCAGCCAAGCCTATTGACCAGTATCCTATCAAGATGGGTGAACTCAATCTGAAACGCCGTACTGTAAGCTATGGCACAGTCATACAAGGCACCAACAAGGTATTGGAAGTTGAATACACCAACCTCACCGACCAACCTATTACAGTGGACCTTCTTATCCGTGAGCAAGATTCATATTTCAAACCTAATGTTACGCTCAAGACCGTTGCACCTAAGGAAACAGGCAAATTTCAATTCGCGCTTCAATCCGATGAAGCACCTATGTTAGGCCCTATAAATGCCAAAGCATATGTAATGGTTAACGGAAAACGCAATCTATCTGACACTTACGCCCTTACTTTATCGGCTAACATCCGCGAAGACTTCTCCAAGCTGACTATTGAAGAGCGTCAGCAAGCTCCTATTTTGGAGATTCAACGCGAAATCAATTTAGGAGAAATCGTGGCTGGCAAAAAGTCCACTCATAAGATTTCTATTGGCAATGCAGGAGTCAATCCTTTAATGATTAGACGACTAATCTCTAATGACCAACAACTCCTTCTCACAGCCCCCAAAAGTGCCATCCGTGGAGGAAAGAAAGCAGATATCAAGCTGGATATCACTTCTAAAGCCACAGCCGAACCTGCTCAATATTCTCGCAGTATAACCATCATTACCAACGATCCAAATACGCCTATCATCAACGTTAAACTCAATTGGACCGTAGTAAAATAACCCAAGCCATTACAACAACCATACAACACACATGGAACATCCTGAAAACAATGCCAAATACAAAGGATTAACTGTCAATGCAGGAGTAGAAAATCTGCCCAGTGTAAATCCCTACTCCACTTTTCGTCGTCGCAAGCCCACACTGACTGCCGATGACTATGTGGAGGGGATCTTGCGTGGTGACATGCGCCTTCTAAGTCAAGCGGTTACGTTGGTCGAAAGCCATTTACCTAGCGACCAAGTCATTGCTCAGCAGGTGATTGAGCGTTGCCTTCCGCACGCAGGCAATGCTGTGCGATTAGGCATCACTGGCGTACCAGGAGCTGGTAAATCCACCTTCATCGAGGCATTAGGCACACTGCTCTGCCAGCAAGGCAAGCACCTAGCCGTATTGGCTATCGACCCTTCATCAGAGCGTAGCAAAGGTAGTATCCTTGGCGATAAAACGCGTATGAATCATCTCTCCACCGAAGCCAATGCTTTTATTCGACCTAGTCCATCTGCTGGTAGTTTAGGTGGTGTGGCGCGCAAGACACGCGAAACTATCGTGCTATGCGAAGCAGCAGGATTCGATACTATCATCGTAGAAACAGTCGGCGTAGGTCAATCAGAAACTGCTGCGCACTCAATGGTCGATTTCTTCCTCCTTCTACAAGTCACAGGTACGGGCGATGAATTGCAAGGTATCAAACGAGGCATCATGGAGATGGCTGACGGTATTGCTATCAACAAATGCGATGGCAACAATGTGGAGCGTGCCGAAGCTGCTAAAGTTAGTTTCAAAAATGCTTTGTCACTCTTCCCTCCTACCGAATCTGGATGGAAACCATATGCTGTCACCTGTTCGGCTATTGAAGGCAATGGCATACAAGATGTGTGGAATATGGTAGAAGAATATGTCACTTTTGCGCGCGAAAATGGCTATCTCAACCACTTGCGAACCCAGCAAGCCAAGTATTGGATGTACGAA
Organism: Paludibacteraceae bacterium; assembly: GCA_017457295.1. Classification (GTDB taxonomy): domain Bacteria; phylum Bacteroidota; class Bacteroidia; order Bacteroidales; family Paludibacteraceae; genus Colicola. The sequence continues at coordinate 46,004 of JAFTHS010000050.1, forward strand.
ACCATCAACCAAAATCTCTTGGATGGGTTCTACAAATCCCCAGCTATGGAATCTATCATTCAGCAAACAGAAGCGCGTGTACTAAACAATGAGCTCAGCAGTTTTACTGCAGCATACAACCTACTACAACAATATGGCAACCTCAACAAATAATCGCAAACGCACTACTACCCCTACTCTCGCTAAAGTAGGAGCAAACGAGTTTGGCAAACTACCACCTCAAGCTCCCGAATTGGAAGAATCTGTCTTGGGAGCACTGATGATTGAGAAAGATGCCTATGCCACGATTGCTGACTTATTACGTCCAGAGTCTTTTTATTCTGACCGCAATAGTTTAATCTTCGAGGCCATCCGTTCTCTAGCTGCAATAGAGGCTCCTATCGATGTTCTATCAGTGGTGGAACAACTCAAGACTATGGGAGCTTTGGAGAAGGCAGGAGGAGTTACATATCTCAGCGAACTCACCCGTCGTGTAGCATCTGCGGCGCACTTGCGCTACCATGCGCAAATCGTGGCGCAGAAAGCCACCGCACGCGACCTAATCTCCATGGCTTGCCAAATTGAGGAGAAGGGATACGATGAAACGCAAGACATCGATGTGCTAATGCAAGAAGCCGAGGCAGGCATTTTCGAAATATCGCAGCGCGCACAGAAGCGCGACGTTACCCAAATCGACCCTGTCATAGAAGAGGCTTTCGAGCGTATGCGTAAGGCTGCTAAGAACGAAGGTAATATATCAGGTGTACCAAGCGGTATTACCGAACTCGATAAAATCACTTCTGGTTGGCAAAAATCCGACCTTATTATCATTGCTGCGCGTCCTGCTATGGGTAAGACTGCTTTCGTGCTATCCATGGCAAAGAATATTGCAGTGAATTTCAAACGTCCTGTAGCAATGTTCTCGCTTGAGATGTCCAACGTACAGTTGGTTAATCGTTTGATTATGAATGTATGCGAGATTGAGGGTGATAAGATTAAGAACGGACGCCTCTCCAAACAAGAGTGGAACAAGATGGAGAGCAAGATCAACGAACTTATGGGTGCTCCCATCTATATTGATGATACACCGGGTTTGAGTATCTTCGAATTGCAAAGCAAGGCGCGCAAACTCGTGCGCGAGAAAAAAGTCGAACTCATTATCATCGACTATCTCCAACTCATGAATGCCAACGGTGCTAATTTCGGTAGCCGTGAACAGGAGGTTAGTATTATTTCTCGCCGCTTAAAGTGGATTGCCAAGGAATTGGATATACCTGTGATTGCATTGAGTCAGCTCAACCGTAACGTAGAAAAACGCGACTCCAGCAATAGCAATGTTGAAGGCAAGAAACCTCAATTGTCCGACCTTCGTGAGTCTGGTGCTATTGAGCAAGATGCTGATATGGTATGTTTCATTCACCGACCAGAATACTATCGTATCTACAACGATGAGAAAACTGGCAAGGACTTGCGCGGATTGGGGCAGATTATCGTAGCAAAACACCGTAATGGTGCCACCGATGAGGTATGGATGCGTTTTATTGGCAAGTATGCTAAATTCCAAAACGAAAACGAGGCATTTGATGAAAGTATCTACGACACAGTTACCCCTACCGCAAGTGCCACTTTCCAAAGCAAGATGAACAGTATACCAGATGCTAATGGCGCAAAGTTAGATGACGATATCGAACCATTCTAACCAGACGCATTTGCGCTACCTTTGCGCTAGCCATGGATAAGCCAAAGATAAGCGGAAGATAAGCTAAAGATAAGCTAAAGATATTAGAAAACAACAACGAATAATATATACAAAATTATAATGAAAAGAACAGAAATCATCAATGCCCTGCAACTTGCAGGCGAAGGACAACTCATCAACGTGCGTGGATGGGTTCGTAGCCGTCGAGGCAACAAAAATGTCAGTTTCATTGCCCTCAACGACGGTTCTACAATCAAGAATATCCAAATCGTAGTAGATTTGGCTGTATTCCCAGAGGAGCAACTCAAACCTATTACTACAGGTTCATGTATCTCTGCCACAGGTCATCTCGTTGCCAGCCAAGGTAGTGGGCAAGCAGTCGAAATCCAGTTGACCGAACTCGAAGTATATGGTACTGCCGATCCTGAGCAATATCCATTGCAAAAGAAAGGACTAAGTATGGAGTACTTGCGCACCATCGCGCACCTACGCCCACGTACCAATACATTTGGTGCGGTATTCCGTATTCGCCATAATATGGCTATGGCTATCCACCAATATTTCCACGAGCACGGCTTCTTCTATTTCCACACTCCTATTATCACAGCTTCCGACTGTGAGGGTGCTGGTCAAATGTTCCAAGTTACCACCAAGAACCTCTACAACCTCAAAAAAGATGAGGAAGGCAAGATAGACTACTCCGATGACTTCTTCGGCAAACAAACCAGTCTGACCGTATCTGGTCAGTTAGAGGGCGAGTTGGCAGCTATGGCATTGGGTAAAATATACACCTTTGGTCCTACATTCCGTGCAGAGAATAGCAATACTCCACGCCACTTGGCTGAGTTCTGGATGATCGAACCAGAGGTGGCATTTATCCAAAAAGACGAACTCATGGATCTCGAAGAGGACTTCATTAAGTACTGCGTTCGTTGGGCTTTGGAGAAGTGTCAGGATGATTTGCAATTCCTCAACCAATTTGTGGACAAGGGGCTAATTGCTCGCCTTGAGTCAGTAGTCAATACAGAATTTGTTCGCCTCACCTACACCGAGGGTATTGAGATTCTCCAAGAGGCAGTAAAGAACGGCAAGAAGTTTGAGTTCCCATGCTCATGGGGCGAGGATTTGGCTTCCGAGCATGAGCGTTACTTGGTAGAGGAACACTTTGGTAAACCAGTCATCATGTCTGACTATCCAAAAGACATCAAGGCCTTCTATATGAAGATCAACGAGGACGACCGCACCGTACAAGGTACCGACGTACTCTTCCCACAAATTGGTGAGATCATTGGAGGTAGCGTACGCGAAGAAAGTCTTGATAAACTCAACGCAGAAATAGCACGCCGCGAGATACCAATGAAAGATATGTGGTGGTATTTGGACACCCGCCGCTTTGGTGCAGCACCTCACGCAGGTTTCGGATTGGGCTTTGAGCGACTGCTGCTCTTCGTTACGGGTATGCAGAACATACGTGACGTCATTCCTTTCCCACGCACACCTAAAACAGCTGAATTCTAAAAACAACTACAATAACTACAATTATGATGCGCAAAACATTTTTCGCTATCCTCCTTACCTTCGTTACTTTTGTTTGTGTAGATGCACAAACACGATTGGTAGGACGACTTATATCAGTCGAAGAGCAAGCGATTGAGGGAGCTACCATCACATTGGCTAATCAGAGCATTTCTACTACCACCAATGCCGAAGGTCAGTTCTCACTCACCTATCTTGAGGCTATTGATGAAGAAGTAATCATCGAAGCATATGGATATATGTCTGATATTCTGTTGGTTCAACTCGTTGAGAACCAAACAACAGACTTGGGAAATATCACTCTTCAACCCGACCTAATGGTTGAGATGAAAGAGGAAGTAGTATTGAATCTTGCAGAAATGGACCTCAACGACGATGAGGGTAAAAGCCAATCCATGGCATCCGCTTCTAGTGCAAGTCAAGATGTATTCAACTCCACCATCTCCTATGCTTGGTCCAATGCCCGCTATCGCGGTCGTGGCTACGAGCAAATCTACGAGCAAAACTACATCGAAGGTATATCCTTCAACTCTGCAGAGCGTGGACAATTCAATTTCTCCGCTATGGGTGGCCTAAACGATGCTACACGTTATCGCGAAGTAGTAGAGGGTATTGAAGCCAACAACTTCACTTTCGGTTCTTTGGGCTTATCCACCAACTATCTGCAATCTGCCACCAACTATGCACAAGGTTGGAAGGTGGGCTTGGCAGGCACCAACCGCAACTACAAGGGTGCTGCACGTGCCACTTACTCCAGCGGACTCATGGAAAATGGTTGGGCATTCACTGCACAACTCGCATGGCGCTATACACCATACATCGATGTAAAAGGCCAGATTGGTGAAGGTATTGCCTATAACTCCTTTGGCTACTTCTTAACTGCTGAAAAGCAATGGGGTAAAGACAAACGCCTATCGCTCATCACCTTTGGTGCACCTACTCGCCGTGGTCAATCGGCTGCAGTTACCCAAGAGACCTACGACCTCACCAATCAATACAACAAAACCTCGTGGGGGCACAACAACTACAACCCTTATTGGGGATACCAAGCTGGCAAGGTGCGCAACTCACGTATTGTAGAGACATACGATCCTACAGTAATTGCCAGCTTCGATTGGCAAATTGATGAGGACAACTTCTTGAAAGCAGGTGTAGGTTATCACTATTCTATGTATTCCAACTCTGCACTCACTTTCTACAACGCTCCTGACCCACGTCCCGACTACTACCGCAATATGCCATCTTTCCTCTTCGACGGACAAATCGACAAGGATGGATATTATATCGAGGAAGATCTCAATGGAAAGAATATGGGACAAGGAGGATATTACAATGGTGCATATGTTGGTCCTTCCGTGAATATGGATACCTACTCCACTTTGGTTGACTTATGGACAAGCCGCGATGATAATGCCACCCAAATTAATTGGGATGCACTTTATGCTGCCAACTATGCCAATAATACCAATAATCCTGCTGGATCTGCACGCTATATCGTAGAGCGTCGCCACAACGATATCCAAGAAGGTATGATCAACCTCAACTATCGCAACACTGCAGTTGACCATCTCACCACAACCGTAGGGCTTGAGCTCAAAGGATCACAAGGTATTCATTTCAAGACGGTTGACGACTTGCTCGGTGGTAATCAGTGGATTGATGTGGACCCATTCGCAGAGCGTGATATCAAAGAGTTGGCTACGAATATTGGACTTACTCAAGCCGACATCGCCAACGTGAAACAAAACGACCTGCGTAACCCTAATGCTGCTATCACCACAGACGGACGTTTCGGTTATGACTACCGCATCAATATGATGAACGCAAAGCTTTGGGCACAAAACGAATGGAACTGGAATAATCTAGATTTGTACTATGCGTTGCAAATCACTTATTCCTCTATCCAACGTACAACCGACATGATCAATGGTCGTGCTTGGTACTTGGCTAAATTAAATCCAGATAATGCTACATATTATCTAGCAAGTAATGCAGATGCAGTACTTGCCCTCGGAGAGGATATTTCGAATAATACAGAGCGTATGGTTATGATTCCAAAACGTCTAGCTGGTTATACCCACCACTTCATTGACCCTGCGTTCAAGATTGGAGCAAAGTATAAGATTGACGGACGCAACCAAATCAAAATCAATGCTATAGCAGAAACAAAAGCTCCTTTAGCACGTGATGCTTATATCTCTCCACGTGTACACGATCGTGCAGTAGAGAATATCTATCGCCATGATTTGGCTTCAGCTTTTGCTAAACGCGACGGCACATCTTGGCTTAAAGAGTATTATGGTGCAAGTCAAAAGATTGTAGGTGGTGATCTCACTTACAATTTCAACTATCCTCTTGTTCGTGGTCGTGTTACTGGATTCTTCACACAATTCTGGAATGGCACTGAACTCAATGGCTACTATGATGATGAAGCACGTACATTCGTTAACCAATCACTAACGGGTATCAGTCGTCGCCATATGGGTGTTGAGGCTGCTGCTGCTGTCAAACTAGGTCTATATTTCACACTCACTGGCGTACTCAGCGTAGGCGACTATCGCTATACAAACAATGCCTATGCTATTACCTCTGCAGAGAATGGTATGGCATTAGCAGAGAACGTGGATGGTCCTATCTACGAATTGCGAGACAGTGTGCTCATCAAGGGATTACGTGTATCTACAGGTCCACAAGTCAACTCTAGTCTCAAACTCAGTTTCTTCCACCCAGATATGTGGTTTGCTGATATTACCGTCAACTATTTTGATTGGAGTTATCTCGACTATGCACCTGCTCGTCGTATGAAAGGCCTATTTACTGGCGTACGCGCTGATGGTAGTGCTGTCAACGGTTGGTATGGCGATCAAGACCCAAGAACGACGGATTATAACATCAATACAAGCGCTATTGAAACTATTGATAACAAACCAGTTAACGTTGTAGATGGCGTTCCAACTAATGCGATAGTAGACCAATATGGTGTACCTACTTTGAAATATCCTTATAGTCTGCTTTCCAACCAAGAAATGCTGACTGCAAGCAACCCACTCCATCGTTTCCTTGTAGATGTAAGTGTAGGTAAATTGATTTATCTCAAGGATCGTCAGTCTATATCTATCAACCTGACTGTAAACAACATTCTCAACAACACCCACTTCAAGACAGGTGGCTACCAACAAGCACGTTTGCCACGTCAAACTCGTCAAGGAGTGGACGACCGTGAGAACTCTGTTATCAGTCCAAACGCATGGAAATTCCCTGCGAAGTACTACTATGCTTGGGGAACCAACTTCTATCTTAATATTCAATACAAATTCTAAACTTTATGAAGAAGATTATATATATAGCTTTCGCAGTGTTGTGCGCAGCATGTACACCTAATCCACTAGATGAGAGCAAACTCTTCCTCACTGAGGACCAAGCCAACGAACTCGTTGCTCAAGGTACGTTACTTACTTTGCAAGAGTTTAAAAACACCTATATGACCGAGAAGGGTAATTACCTAAGTGACACCACATTGTATCGTACTCGTGCGACCAAAGATGGTGTAAACTACCTCTTCTCAATTGATACAATCCCTGCCTCAGCCACTCCTGTATATATCCGCGGGCGCGTAACAACAGATGACTATGCAGGTAACTTCTACAAAGCCATGTGCATTCAGCAAATTGTAGATGGCAAGCAACAAGCCTTGCGTTTGTCTGTAGATGCAGGTTCTGTAGGCGGATTATACCAAATCGGTCAAGAGATTCTCATTCGCGTAGATGGTTTGGCCATTGGCCGCTATGCCAACCAACCGCAATTGTGTCTGCCATCATACAACAACAATATCTACGCCAACAATGCTGAACAAAAGATTGGTTGGGCTCCAGGACGTATTCCAATGGCTATCTTCAATGCTCGTACACAGTGCATTGGCAAGCCTGATACTAGCAAATTGGTGTATGATGAATACAAGATTTCTGACTTCACTTCTGTGCTCAACCTGCAAGAAACACGCGAATGGGATGCTAAGTTGGTTCGCATCAAAAACGTACACTATACAGGCTATTATTTCGCTACCAGTGGAACAGCCAAATGCACAACGGGCAACCCAGAAGATGATACAAATGCCAATGTTTTTGCTCCAACCACAGAAAATATCGGATATCCCCAAAGTCGCGTGATTGAAGATGCCAATGGCAATAAAACTGCTGTTTCATCCTCTGAATATGCTAAGTTTGCACATTTCTATATTCCTGGTGCAGATAAGAATGGCGTAACTAATTGTGCAAACTATGTAGGCGATGTGGTTGGTATTCTTGGTTTCTATAGCGACAATGCAAAGTACAACCCAGCTTCGGACGATTGGTCTATCTCTATTCGTTCGTTAGATGACTTGCAATTGTACCAAGATCTCAATAGCAATAAAATGCTTGATGAGAACGAAAAAATAGACGCTAACCTCTGGCCACGTATCGAATACACCAAGTAATGCTGACTTTAGTTAGTGATTAGTTAGTGATTCGTATACCCTTAGTATACCTTTAGTATATGACTTGGCTTGATATTCTTATCCTTCTTCCCCTACTCATCGGTCTCGTAAGAGGTCTGATGAAGGGGTTGATTGTGGAAGTCACTTCCATTGTGGCTATCGTGTTGAGTTTTTTGGGAGCTAGGTTGTGGAGCGGTGCCTTTGCAGCGTGGCTCATGCAGCAATTTCAGTGGAGCGAAGCTGCATGCATAGTGGTAGCATACGCCTTGCTCTTTGCAGGCATTGCATTGCTACTCAATGTCCTTGCACGCCTACTTTCCAAGCTTTTCCAGAAGATTCAGTTGGGTTGGCTCAATCGCCTGCTTGGTGGCATATTCGGTACAGCCAAATGGGGCATTGTAATTGTAGCTCTCGTGCTATGCGTACATAGTTTGGATAAGCAATTTCAATTCATTAGTCCCGAATTGAAAGAGCAATCGGTAGTATATACTAGTATCACTCCATACGCAGAGAAAGCATGGAACGAAATCAAAGCACAAGTAGAAACTAGTATTGCTGAAACAAACGAAGAAGAAAAGTAGTTATAGTATCTCCACTAAAGCAACAAAAAAAGACAACCACTCGGTTGTCTTTTTCTTTGGGTGGATAGTGGGGCTCGAACCCACGACACTCGGAACCACAATCCGATGCTCTGCCAACTGAGCTATAACCACCATGTTGCTCTCTTACCGAAAGCGACTGCAAAGGTACTGCTTTTTTTTGAATTGACCAAATATTTTAGTAAAAAAATTGATATTATACTACTATTTTAGTCAAAACATGCGCCACCAATGGTATATTTCCTTCCATTACGCATAATCAACAATCTGCCATACTGCAATATCTTTGTGGCAATAGAATCAGACATATGTACATCTCCGAGTGCTGTGATGGGCTCTGTACTTACTGTCAGAGCATCCAGAGCAAAATAAGCAGGAGTATTCATACCAAACTGCCCCATATCTGTCGTCTTAAGGCGAAAAGCAAGGCCTACGGCCTTTCCTAAAGACGTTAGAGTCACTTCTTCCCATCCGCTATTCTTCTTTCCATCTACGGCCAAATAATACGTCAGAGAGGCCGTTTCTTTGAGATTGCTATCTAGTGCACTAATGATTAATGCCAGAGTATCATTCTCCGTAAAGATATTCGCATTAAACACACCGCCATTCGTAATGGCCTCCATCGTATTACTGTTTTGGCACACACAGACATGGTCAATATAGTACTCTTGGTCAAACAAAATAATATTTGACGAATAGCCCTGTGTCTCACTTACCCAATCAGAATAGTAGCCAATCACATAGGGAGTACCTACTCCAGCCAACCCTCCATTGGCTACACAGCCAAATACGTTTGCTGTGTCTTTCGATACCTGCGAAAGGGTAAAACCTTCCCAACTCTGACCTCCATACGAATTTTGGCTTGGTAAATGCGACAAACGGAAGCATCCGCCATTAGTCAGTATCATCTGATTTCTTCCACTGTCGTTGTAGGTACTATCCCATACATCAGTTAGGTCATAGTAGCCTGTTCCATACGAAGTGCTATATGCTATTGGTTGCAACATACTATCAGTAGCGGTGGTTAGGTCCATCGTAATCACTTCGGCAGAAGCAGCCAAAGATAAGCATAGGATAAATATAGAATAGAATCGCTTCATATCTAATTGGTAAAAGGTATCTTACAAGAATAGTAATATCATCAATTGTCCCGTCAATACGCGTAGGAACATGGTTAGTGGATAAACCGTAGAGTACGCTACTGCCGAACGATCGTTGGCAGATGATACTGTAGTGGCATATGCCAATGCTGGTGGGTTAGTTGTACTTCCTGCCAACAATCCCATAAGCGTAAAATAATCCAATTTCAACCACATACGTCCAATCACACCAACGATTAATAGTGGCAACAACGTGATTATAACGCCATAGCCAATCCATACATATCCGCCATCTAGCAAGGTAGGAATAAAAGTTTTGCCTGCTCCAAATCCTACCGCAGCTAAGAACATAGCAATACCTATCTCACGAATCATGAGGTTAGCACTGCTGGTTGTATATGTGATGATGTGCATTTTTGGGCCAAAGCAACCTAGCAGAATAGCCACAATCAACGAGCCACCTGCAATACCTAGTTTGAAAGGTTGTGACAAACCCGGCAACACAATAGGCAACATACCAAAGGCCACACCTATAGCTATGCCCAAGAAGATAGATGCCAAGTTAGGTATGTCCAATCGCTTAGCGGAATTACCAAATAATTTTTCCACCTTATCTACAGCTCGCTCTTCGCCTACTACTGTAATACGGTCGCCCAATTGCAGATAAAGATCGCGCGTAGCTAGCAATTCGATGCCTGCACGACGAATACGTGTGATAGACACATGATAGGTAGCACGCACATTCAAATCGCCAATGCGCTTGCCATTCAGTTCGGATTTGGTTACCACTATATGGCGTGATACCAAGTGTGCTTGTGCCTTATAATCAGTCGGAAGCGAAGTTTCCATACCCAACAGCAGTACGCTTTTCTTATTCTCCATATCCACCACCACACGAATACGGTCACCCACATGCAATATAGTATCTACATCTGGCAATTCATCTTCTCCATTTGGGCGAACCAATCTTGATACTATCAGATTCATGTGGCATAATTGGCTCAAATCACGAACATGCGCTCCCTCCACTTGCGGATTCGTGAGCAATATATCAATATATTCTATTTCTCTTGGTGCTTCGCTCTCTGCCAGCACGCGTTCTTCTTCTTTATCCAAACGTATACGGAACACCCAACGCATGATTAGCAACACCAAGATTATTCCCACTACACCCAGTGGGTATGCCATGGCGTATCCACTAGCTATATTGGGATTGGTTGCACCAGTAATATCAGAAAATGCCTGCTGCGCAGCACCTAAACCAGGAGTATTGGTCACCGCACCAAACAGCACACCTGTCATCGTGGCTATATCTACACCCGAAATACGATGAATAGCGTAGGCAGTAGCACAACTAAGTAGCACAACCGACATCGCAAGCAGATTCAGTTTGATACCTCCTTTGCCAAAAGAAGAGAAGAAACTTGGCCCTACCTGCAAACCTATAGAATATACAAACAATATCAGTCCAAAATCCTTAGCAAAACTTTCTACCATTGGGTCGATATGCATACCAAAATGAGCAAAAGCAATCGCACAAAAGAGTATCCATGTGATTCCCAAAGTAATGCCTTTAAATTTCAAACGATGACTCAAGAATATGCCGCAAGCTATAGCCAGCGTAAGCACAAATATTGAATGTGGTACTCCCGTACCAAAAAACAGACTATCTAACCAATTCATACACTAATATCTTATATTATTTACCCAAAATGAATTGTGGGTCTAAATAGGATTGCTCTATTCTATCTATAGTAGCTATTTCCTGTTCTGTAAGTTCGCGTTGGTACAAGCAGAGCGCATCACTAAGCCTATTAGCCACTAGCGTTGATGTACGCAGTTGTGGGTTGGTCACTAATCCAGCCAAGTTCGCTACTCGCTGTCTCACCGATTTCACCCCATGCTTAGCCATTTTCTCCTTCGACGGCGTGATGGCCTGTTGCAGCATATCCAAATCCACATCTACCAACATCGTACCATGTACAATAGTGCCTGTGGATAGCGCATAACACGCATTGCCTGACACTTTCTTACCCTCTACCATGATATCGTTGTGCTCGCTTTTCACCGCAGGCAATCCCCAGTGTCGTAATACATCAGATATTTTATCCAAGAACTGCTGAAAGACCACTTCGCTATGCTTATTGGGCGAAATCATACTCATCATCAGATTACCCTCATCCGCATACACACATCCTCCTCCACTCTTTCGGCGATACATTGCTATACCATTTGCTCGACAAAAATCCACATTCACTTCTGCTTCCATCACCTGATGGCGACCGAAAATCACCGTTGGCGATGCTATCCAAGTAACGAACAGTTCCTCATCTACTTGCTTGGCTAAGTATTCTTCCATAGCCAAATACCATACAAGGCGTTTATCCGCAGGTGCTTGAATATAAGTCATAGCATTATTCCTTTTTCTTGGCACGGAAGAATGGTAGCAGTACAAAGTAGTTGAGTACGCCTGCCAACATAATGGCTACAATACCAGCCCACTCTTCGGACATAGACAGCCACAGCAGCGCATTCAAGAATAGCATTTGAACGATATAGTTGATGATTCGCCCAAAGATAAACCCGCCTGCATTCTTCCAACTGGGGTGTGTATGGAAAGTGTAGTAGTTCGTGAGGAAATAATTGACAATCATCTCAATATAAAAACCTATCGAGAACGCCACCGATGCCATGGTATTGGAATCTGGTAGTGCACGGCGAAATATTTCCAAGAAGAGATAGTATAAACCATACTGCAGTAGCGTTCCAATTATACCTACGCATATGAAACGCACTACACTACGATATTTAGATGGCAATCGCCGTGATAAGGTCTTCATTATTTCTAAACACTAAACCAATGCCGCCAGCATTTCCTCCATAGCAGCACCTAATCCTGCTACATTGCGGCCACCTGCAGTAGCCATCCATGCTTGACCGCCGCCACCGCCTTGGATATGCTTAGCAGCCGACTTGATGATCTGACCTGCGTTCTTGCCTGCATCTACCAATGGTTGCGACAGTACCACGGTAATCATTGGTTTGCCTTCCCACTCGGTAGCACCTACTACAGCGAACTTCACATCGGTAAACTTGCCTTTCAGCAACATGGGCACATTGCGCAGCAAGTTAGCATCTACGGTGCCTTCTACGCGCACAAGTTTAATGCCATTGTAGTCCTCTGCCTTTGCAATCAGTTCATCACGGAAGCGTTCTACTTTCTCTGCCATAAAGGCCTCTATCTGCTTCTTCAAGCCCGCGTTTTCATCAATGGCTTTGCGGATAGCACCCACCAAGTCTGGAGCGTTATTGAACAGCGCACGCAGACCACCAATCATATCCACTTGCTTGTAGTAGAGTTCATCGGCCTTGGCTGCTGTCACTGCCTCAATACGGCGAATACCCGCAGCCACACTGGTCTCCATCACAATGCGCACCGCACCAATCTTACCCGTACTTGCCACGTGGCAACCACCGCACAACTCTGCGGATGGGCCGTACTTGATGACACGTACCTCATCGCCATATTTCTCGCCAAAGAGTGCCATAGCACCCATTTCTTTGGCTTTCTCTATTGGTGTGTTACGACATTCCTCAAGAGGCAAGTCTTGGCGAATCATCTCGTTGGCAAGCATCTCCACTTGGCGTAGTTCCTCTGCACTCACTTTCTGGAAGTGTGAGAAGTCAAAGCGCAAGCTGTCTGCCGATACGAAACTACCCTTTTGCTCCACATGCTCGCCCAATACTTGGCGCAATGCGTAGTGTATGATATGCGTAGCAGTGTGGTTGCAAGCAATGGCTTGACGGCGAGCAACATCTACCTCAGCCATCATCTTGCTCTTGATATTCTCAGGTAATTCCGCACAGAGGTGTACTGCCAAATTGTTCTCACGTTTGGTATCCAACACGCGCACATTGCCCAATGTACCCGAATCGCCTACCTCACCACCCATCTCAGCGTAGAATGGTGTTTGGCTAAGCACTACTTGATAGAGTTCTTTGCCCTTTTGGTTCACTTTGCGGTAACGCAACACTTGTGTCTCGCATTGCAACATGTCGTATCCATCAAACTCTGTCTCGCCTTCGCTAATCACTACCCAGTCACCCAGTTCTTGTTTGTTGGCTTGGCGACCCATCTCTTTTTGGTGCTCCAATGCCTTGTTGTACTCTTCCTCATTGGTGGTAAAGCCATTCTCGCTCAAAATCAATTGAGTAAGGTCGAGAGGGAAACCATATGTATCTTTCAATGTGAACACATCCACACCCGAAATCACTTTACCTTTCGCCTCTTTCATCAGTTTGTCGAGCAAAGAGATACCCTTGTCCAATGTGCGGAGGAAACCGTCCTCCTCGCTCTTGATTACAGGGGTGATTTGTGCCTCTTGCTTCACCAATTCAGGATATGCTTCGCCCATGTCGGCAATGAGTTGTGGCACAAGTTTGTACATAAACGCCTCGCGTTGTCCGAGGAAGGTGTAGCCATAGCGCACTGCACGGCGGAGGATTCGGCGAATCACATAACCTGCCTTCTCGTTGCTTGGCAACTGACCATCAGCAATAGCGAAGGCGATAGTACGGATATGGTCGGCAATCACG
>JAFTHS010000051.1 GCA_017457295.1 Paludibacteraceae bacterium
AATAATGCGATTATGAAACCAAATTTTAAAGATATTGATATCAAGAAAGTGGCTGCTTCGCATGTAGAAGGAGCCAATGAAGCTAACTGGAAAACACCTGAACTCATTGATGTTAAGCCAGTTTATACCAAAGAAGACCTCGAGGGCATGGAACACCTCAACTACGCTTCAGGTATCCCACCATTCTTGCGTGGCCCCTATAGCGCCATGTATCCATTGCGTCCTTGGACCATCCGCCAATACGCAGGTTTCTCTACTGCAGAGGAGTCTAACGCGTTCTACCGCCGTAACTTGGCTTCTGGTCAAAAAGGTCTGTCTGTAGCATTCGACCTTCCAACTCACCGTGGTTACAACGCCGACAACATGCGCGTGGTAGGTGATGTGGGTAAAGCCGGTGTATCTATCTGCTCGCTCGAGGACATGAAAGTGTTGTTCGCTGGAATTCCATTGAACAAGATGTCTGTGTCTATGACTATGAACGGTGCCGTTCTTCCTATCTTGGCGTTCTACATCAACGCTGGTTTGGAGCAAGGCGCTAAACTCGAAGAGATGGCTGGTACTATCCAAAACGACATCCTCAAAGAGTTCATGGTGCGTAACACCTATATCTATCCTCCTAAGTTCTCAATGAAGATTATCGCTGATATCTTCGAATATACTTCACAAAACATGCCTAAGTTCAACTCTATCTCTATCTCTGGTTACCACATGCAAGAGGCAGGTGCTACCGCAGATATTGAGTTGGCTTACACCTTGGCTGATGGTATGGAGTACCTCCGCGCTGGTGTGAATGCAGGTATGGACGTAGATACCTTCGCTCCACGCTTGTCATTCTTCTGGGCTATCGGTATGAACCACTTCATGGAGATCGCTAAGATGCGTGCTGGTCGTATGTTGTGGGCAAAAATCGTGAAGTCGTTTGGCGCAAAGAACCCAAAATCTATGGCATTGCGTACTCACTGCCAAACATCTGGTTGGTCACTCACCGAGCAAGATCCATTCAACAACGTAGGTCGTACCTGTATCGAGGCCATGGGTGCAGCGTTGGGTCACACCCAATCATTGCACACCAACGCATTGGACGAGGCCATCGCATTGCCAACTGACTTCTCTGCTCGTATCGCTCGTAACACACAGATCTATATCCAAGAGGAGACTAAGGTATGTAAGGCTATCGACCCATGGGCAGGTTCTTACTACGTTGAGCAACTGACTCAAGAGCTCGCTGACAAGGCTTGGGCACACATCCAAGAGATTGAGAAGCTCGGCGGTATGGCTGCTGCTATCGAGACCGGTATTCCAAAAATGCGTATCGAGGAGGCAGCTGCACGCACACAAGCACGCATCGACTCTGGCGAGCAAAAGATTATCGGCGTGAACGAGCATCGCTTGGCTCACGAGGATCCAATCGATATTCTTGAGATCGACAACACTGCTGTTCGTGAGGAGCAAGTGGCTCGTTTGCAAGAGCTCCGCGCTCACCGCGATGAGGCAGCTGTACAAGCTGCGTTGGCAGAGATTACTGCTACTGTACAAGAGTGGGCAGATGGTAAAAAGTGCTCTAACAACTTGCTCGCTTTGGCAGTTAAGGCAGCAGGTCTGCGCGCATCATTGGGCGAGATCTCTGACGCTTGCGAGAAAGTGGTTGGTCGCTATTCAGCAACTATTAGAACTATTTCAGGCGTGTACGCATCAGGAACTAAGAATGACGAGTTCTTCGTTAAGGCACAGGAACTCACAGCAGAATTTGCTAAGAAAGAGGGTCGTCAACCTCGTATCATGATTGCTAAGATGGGTCAAGACGGTCACGACCGTGGTGCAAAAGTGGTAGCTACTGGCTACGCTGACTGCGGTTTCGACGTAGATATGGGTCCATTGTTCCAAACTCCTGCTGAGGCAGCTAAACAAGCTGTTGAGAACGACGTTCACGTTCTTGGTGTATCTTCACTTGCTGCTGGTCACAAGACCCTTGTACCACAAGTGATTGAGGAGCTCAAGAAGCTCGGTCGCGAGGATATCATGGTTATCGCAGGTGGTGTAATCCCAGCGCAAGACTATGACTACCTCTACAAGGCTGGTGTGGCTGCAATCTTTGGCCCTGGTAGCCCAGTGGCTAAGTCTGCTTGCACCATCATGGAGCTGTTGATGGCTGAGTAATCATGCCGTAACATATTCATCTGGAGGGCATGCCCTCTGGATGTTCCAACTGGGAGAGTCAGCTTGGTTGCTGGCTCTCTCTCTAGTGAAAAATGAATGTATGAAAACAATTCGTGAGATATTTCGTATTGGCTATGGACCCAGCAGTAGCCATACCATGGGACCTCGTAAGGCGGCTGAGATTTTTCTGGAGCATCATCCCGATGCAGCTACGTATCAAGCGCACTTGTATGGTAGTTTGTCGGCTACAGGCAAAGGGCACTTGACCGATGTTGCCATTATTGATGTGATTCCATCGGTGGAGATTGTGTGGCATGATGAGTTTTTGCCATTTCACCCCAATGGCATGCGTTTCTGCGCATGGGACAAGAAAGGAGATTTGCTAGATGAGTGGACTGTATATTCCGTAGGTGGTGGCGCATTGGAGGAAGATTCCAATAATCCAAAATTCTTAATTCAAAATTCTGAATTGCCCGATATCTATCCACTCTCTCGTTTGAGCGATATTAAGGATTATTGTGAGAAGATGGGGTGGGATTATTGGGAGTATGTGGAGCACTATGAGGGTAAGGAGATTTGGGATTATCTCCGCGAAGTGTGGCAAGTGATGCGTGAAGCAGTAGAACGTGGATTAGACCACGAAGGGGTATTGCCAGGACCATTACACCTCCGTCGCAAGGCAGCGAGCTATTATATTAAGGTGGCAGGATATAAGGACAACCTTCGTACGCGTGGTTTGGTGTTCTCATATGCCTTGGCTGTGAGCGAAGAAAACGCATCGGGTGGCAAGATTGTTACGGCACCAACCTGTGGCTCGTGTGGTGTGTTGCCTGCGGTGTTGTACCATACATGGCGTTCGCGCGATTTCTCTGAGACACGTATTCTGCATGCTTTGGCAACGGCAGGATTGATAGGTAATGTAGTCAAGGAAAATGCATCTATCTCAGGCGCTGAGGTAGGATGTCAAGGTGAAGTAGGTGTGGCTTGTGCAATGGCATCTGGCGCTGTGAATCAGTTGTTTGGCGGTACGTTGGCGCAGATTGAATATGCATCGGAGATGGGCTTGGAGCACCACTTGGGTATGACTTGCGACCCTGTATGCGGCTTGGTGCAGATACCTTGTATTGAGCGTAATGCTTTTGCTGCTGCTCGTGCGTTGGACAGCAATATGTATGCCGCTTTCTCAGATGGTACGCATAGCGTATCGTTTGACCGCGTGGTGGATGTGATGAAGCAGACGGGCCATGATTTGCCATCGCTCTACAAAGAGACCTCGCAAGGCGGATTGGCTGCACAAGTGAAAACTGAAAAGTGAAAATAGTGAGGGAGATGGGGAATGTATAGCAAATTTCAAAATATAGAAACGCCCTTCTACTATTATGATACAGCGTTGTTAGAAGCTACGTTGAAGGCTATTCGTGACGAGATTAAACCATATCCTCATTTCCATGTGCATTATGCTATCAAGGCAAATGCTAATCCAAGATTACTTTCGATTATCCAACAAGCGGGTTTTGGAGTAGATTGTGTGAGTGGTGGAGAAATTCAAGTGGCTATCAATGCCCATTTCCCTACCAATTCGATTGTTTATGCAGGGGTAGGGAAGAGCGATAAGGAAATTATCATAGGATTGCGAAACAATATCTTCTGCTTCAATGTGGAAAGTATTCCTGAGTTAGAGGTTATCAATCAACTAGCAGTCAAGGAAAATACCATTGCAAATGTTTGTTTGCGTATCAATCCTGATGTATCGCCGCATACGCATGCAAATATTATTACTGGCATGGCAGAGAATAAATTTGGTATATCCATGGCAGATATGGAAAAAGTGATATGGTTGGCTAATTCTCTGCCAAATATTCACTTTAAGGGATTGCACTTTCATATAGGTAGTCAAATCACCAATATGGGAGATTTTCAGCTTCTATGTGACCGCATCAATCGCATACAGGATTGGTTAGATAGTCATGCTATACGTGCTGAAATTATCAATGTAGGCGGTGGATTAGGTATTGATTATCAGAACCCACAAGTTAATACTATCCCTAATTTTAAGGATTATTTTCAAACATATGCGCAGTATCTTCACTTGCGCCCTCATCAGTCGCTACACTTTGAGTTAGGACGTTCTATCGTAGCGCAATGTGGTACGCTCATTACACGTGTCTTATACATCAAGCAAGGCACTTATAAGCAGTTTGCTATTGTTGATGCAGGAATGACCGACTTGATTCGCCCTGCCCTATATCATGCGCATCATAAAATAGAGAACATTTCTTCTACGGCCAAGACATACGAGTTATACGACGTGGTAGGTCCTGTATGTGAATCAAGTGATGTGTTTGATATCAATATTCAGTTGCCAACCACACAGCGTGGCGATTTATTGGCCATCCATAGTATCGGTGCATATGGAGAAGTAATGGCATCATCTTACAATTGTCGACAATTACCACAAAGTCTTACAGATAAAGATTTTTAATCTTATAGAAACTATACTCAGTTGCGGTACAGCAATGACCCACTGGCTTGGTGGGTGGCTAGTACGAGTACTTCGGCTATTTGTACATGTTCTGGTGCGCTAGCAGCGAAGTATACTACTTCCGCAATATCTTCACCCGTCAGTGGCTTAATACCTTGATATACTTTGTCAGCACGCTCTTTATCTCCCGCAAAGCGAGTCACACTGAAGTTCGTTTCTACCAATCCTGGCTTCACATTGGTCACACGCAATGGCGTATCTACCAAGTCTATACGCAATCCATCACTTAGCACTTTCACTGCGGCTTTTGTCGCACAATACACGCTTCCTCCTGGATATGCCGCATCGCCCGCCACCGAACCAATATTGATGATATGCCCCTTTCCGCGCTTTACCATACTGGGTACTACCAATCGCGTAATCATTAGCAGTGCGGTAATATTGGTATCAATCATCGTGTCGTAGTTTTCCTCTGTTCCTTCATATTCTTTATCCATGCCGAGTGCTAATCCCGCATTATTCACCAGAATATCAATCGATTGATATTGTTCGGGTAAGGTAGCCAATGCTTTCGCTGCTGCTTCACGATCACGCACATCAAAAGGCAATAGTAGAATATCAGTATTATAGGCATTTTCCAACTCCGTTTTGAGCGTTTGCAGTTTGTCCACACTACGGGCGTTTAATAATAAGCTATAGCCTTCCTTGGCAAACTTGCGTGCACATGCGGCGCCAATGCCAGATGATGCTCCTGTGATAAATACGATTTTAGACATGGTTTTGTTTTTTGGTGTATAATCCTGCTGCAAAGGTAGTACTTTTTTTCGATATATGCAAACATCTAACAAAAATAAACAGGGACTGCAAATTAGCAATCCCTGTCTATTTTATTCAATATCTGATTAACCTCCAAAGTTATCGAACATGATCATATCATCTTCAACACCCAGCGAGTGCAAGAGGTCAAGCACAGTCTTTGCCATCATAGGAGGGCCGCAGAGGTAGTACTCGATGTCTTCTGGAGCGTCGTGTTGCTTGAGGTAGGTGTCGCCCAAGACTGGAGCAATGAAGCCAGCGGTATATTTAACACCCAAAGCGTCTGCCTTAGGATCTGGACGGTCCAATGCCAAGTGGAAATGGAAGTTAGGATACTCCTTCTCCAATGCCAAGAAGTCCTCCATGAAGAATACCTCATCAATAGCACGAGCACCATAGAAATAGTGCATCTCGCGGTATTGGGGCGTAAAGGTCTGAAGTATGTACATAATAAGAGCACATGTGAGCTCTTATATGCGATTGCTGAAGGCCTAACGCCCCTATTTCTATGTGCCGTGTCAAGTTGAAACTTTGATTAGATAAACAACCCAATGAGCCTCTATTTCTCGTGTTATTGAATGTCCTGAATGGACATTCAATGGAGCGTAGTTGTTTATTAGAGGCTCTGCCGCATAAAGAAACTAATCAAAGTTTCGTGATTATTGAACGAATTTAATAAAGTTGTTCAATAGGTTCTAGTTGGTTTTTCCTGAGTATCCTAACTTCCATTATTCCTAGTAAGGACCGTCCAGATTCAAAGGCGAATGCACTGGGTGTAAAGTACACTCCTGGCTTCATTGCTCCAGTCTTGGGCGACACCTACCTCAAGCAACACGACGCTCCAGAAGACATCGAGTACTACCTCTGCGGCCCTCCAATGATGGCTAAGACAGTGCTTGACTTGCTCCACTCTTTGGGCGTTGAGGACGATTTGATGATGATTGATGATATTGGCAGTTGCTGCCAATAACGCCTTCGGCTATCAGGGGAAACGATATGCAATTGGATGCCTTGATAGCTGCAAGAGAATCTTAGTAGTACGTGCGCGTGTGCATATATGTATGGTGTGTCTGGAATCCATTTTCTGGCTTCGACGACATCATCCTTTTATATGTTCCTTTAAAAAATGGGGGAGAAATCCTTAGTATAAATAACCGTTTGAAGTTAATTCTTTTCAGCATTGTATGATTCAATAGTCTTCGTCTGGATGATGATAGCTGTATCGCCTCGGGTGAGAGATCGGCTTTCAGTGGTGATGGTTCGGGTTACATTACACGAGGTCAGTCCTAAAGCCATTGCAATAGCTGTAGCAATAGCCAATGCGAGGTATTTGATTGCCTTGACGAGGCGTTGTTTTTGTATGTCAGTTAGTGGTTTCATGTTTCTGTGGTTTTGTGCCCTTTGGGCAGGTTATGTCACTTTGTAAGGTTGTGTGCGCTTTCGCAGGTGGTGTTGCCTGCGGCGAGGTATGTGCCTCGCCGCAGAGAACATCAATGGTTATTACTTGCCTTCGATTTCATCGCGCATCAAGTTCCAGACATACTGGTAGAATGTCTTGTATTTGGTTTGCCTAATGAAGCCGACTTGGTCTGATGGCAAATGATTTGGATCCATCATACGGTCACGAGTGGCTGCGCATATTTGGGTGAACAGGTCACGCCAAGCTCGTTCTGATGCGGAAACTGGAGTGGTGCGGTCGCCATGTACGGATGTGTACTTGCGGTCGGAACGCTTGCGGTAGTTGTAGCAAGTGCGGTACTTTTTGGAGATTTTGCCCGAAAGGTGATGTATCGGGTCTTCGTAAACAACTTGTGCCATATGTGTTCGGCAATCGAACACCGAGTATAAATTAAAGACAATTGGCGTCAATTTTGTTGTCAATTATTGTCAATTCAATGATTATCTTTTGTTTCTGCCCAAATGAATGCAACGCGTTGCATTAGTGGGCAGAACAAAATGATTGTTTATACTCGGCGTTCGAGATCCTCTATGCCGTGAGAGGGGTTAAAGGTTGATAATTGAGATTAAAGGTTAATTATTGGGCTTAGGATTTGAGTTTTGCATGCTCTTTTGCCAGGACATAGCCATAGAGGGATTTGTACTTGGTTTGTGCTTCGAACTCTGCTTCATAAGTAGCACGGGTAGTTGGATTAGCCAAGGCGGTCTTGGTAGCAGCTGCTGCTTGACGGAACAAATCTTGACGATTCAACTCTGCTTGCGAGTAAGGTTTGGTACGCGGGTTGCAGATTTGAGAGGTGAAGGTCTCGCCATACATTTGTTTGAAGATGATGTCGGAGTGTTTGCAGATTTTGCCACGGAATTGGCGGAATGGGGCTTCTAATTTGATTTTAGACATAAGCTTGTAGTTTAAAAAGTTAATAAATAGGATTAGTTAATAGTTTGAAGTGTGCACGTCCAGCAGTGGTTGAAGGTGAGAGATTGGGCGAGGGTTTGGCGGATGATGTCGCATGCCTCGTCAGGAAGGAAAAGTAGAGGGTCAAGTGGGACAACCTTAGCAGTAAGGGTGGTGCCCTTGGTTGTAAACTCTGGGTTGAGGGTTTCAAGGTGAAAGAGGACTGCCTCTTTAGCTTGGAGCATCTCTTCTGCGCTTTGGCAGGGAATAGAGATGAGAACGAAATGTTTTTCTTTCATATTCTTTATTGTTTTAGTAGTTATACAATATGTTTCTGCGTCCGTCTTTTTGCGAAACGCTTTCACTTATTAAAGGGGTGCTGAATACTCAGCGTTTTGGAAGAATATGAGAGAGAAATACCTATTTTTAGCCAATAGACATATAAAAAAGAAAAAGGAATGCACTGTTATTCAGTACATTCCAAAGAAAATGCAAATTATTTGATATTTTTATTTACCGCTGAATGAGTCGCTGAGTTTGCGTGATAGTTCGGTTAATTCCGTTGTAGGCATAGCAGTAGGATCAAGAATATCCACGAAGCGTTCTATAGCCGCTTTGTGTGCATCACTAGGTACATGCTGACTGCGATAATCAGCGCAATAGTTTCCGTGATAGTCCGAAAAATGATTTTGAGTAATAGTCCAAATGGTCATTCCTTGCGGAATATCAATAATCTTGCGTTTTTGCAGTAGCTTTATCAAATAGGATAGATCTTGTTTATCTCCAGCCCATCGAATAACATGATTATTTCTTTCTCCAGTAAAGAGCGAATAGAAGTGGTCAGATGGCGTGTTAGGGTCTATATACGTTTTAGTCTCCTTATATTCTTTGCACAGATAGCGATACAATAGATGGATTCGCTGATTGCTATTAGGATCAGAGTTGAAGTAACGATAAATGAACGTAGGTGTTTCAAGAAAATGTGGGGACTTTTTTGAAGTAATAGGTTTGCTTTGTGGAGTATTGATAGTTGGTTGGGAGTTATTGACTATCTGAATGCCGATGCCTCCTGCTTCGACATTACCAATTTCGTATTCGACATGTTTGGATTGCACATAGTCTCCTGCTACATTGATGATGGTTTTTGCTTCTTCCATAGTTATGTGTAGATTATTTGTTGTTTTCTTTGATGATTTGTGCACCAATCGCTCCAGATGCGACATTGTTTACTTGCACTTCGATGTTTTGTTGAGCGATGTAGTCGCCTGCTACATGGATGACACGGTGGGTTGATTCCATAGTTGTAATTGTGTTTGGGTTGTATTATTGAGCTTATATCTTGAGGTGCGACGTGAATGAGGCAAATAATTGCACTGCCGTTTAACATTTTGTGTTTCGATATAGGTGTCTGTAACAATATTAGGGCGGTTACGGAGTTCTTGGTTTTCGGCTTGGAGTTGGGTAACGAGTTTTTGGTATTCTGCAAGTTGTTCTTTAAGTTGACTATTCTCATCCTTGTAAACAAGTTTTTCTGCATGTTCTTTTGCAAGAGCAGCCTGCAAGCGCTCTTTATTGGCGAGTACTTGCGACATTTCCTTTTGATGCCCTGCTACTAGTTCATCTTGTTGTATGGAAAATTCTAATAGTGATTCTATGTTAAGGTCATCGGTTGGCACTTATTTACACATCATTTTCGTCGCTCGTTCGCGTATGCGAGCGTGCAATCATTTTATAACATTCTCCCCCAATGACATCATCGTACTTGTCGCAACGGACAAGATCAAACATGATGGTATTATTGGTGTAATCAAATTCCATATGGTCATAGAGCTGCTTGGTGTTGATATAGTAATACGCTCCAGATTTGCGAATTGGGAAAGCATGCTCGCAATTATCTGCTTCAACTACAGCCATATAAAGCACTTTCTTATCTTGTGTGTCTGGCGCGAGAACAACGGCTTTGTTTTCGTCTATTTTGAGTTGATTAATAGCATCTGCATTAAAACCAGTTTTACCTGTTTGTTGAATTGTAGCTTTTGGTTTTAGGCTATAATCTTTAGCGTTAAATATCTCTCCAATCATTTTGTTTTTATTTATTTTTCGTTTCTTTTTATTTTCTTTTTAATATTTACGCTGCAAAAGTACGAATATTTTTCAATATATGCAAATATTTTGATGTAAAAAGTTGATTTTTGTTTTTATTTTTCCGAAAAATTCCGTTTTTGTCTGTTTTTATCTATTTTTATCGTTGCAGTAGTATAAAAAAAACAGCACCGAGAGGGTGCTGCTAGGGATAGATATAAATACACTTTACTCTTTTATCTAAAAATGAGAGTAAAGACTGTTTCTTGGTTGTTGCTTCGGGCGAGGTGGATGGTGCCGTTGTGTTGGCGCATCATTTGGCGAGAGAGACTGAGGCCTATGCCTGAGCCTTCGGGTTTGGTAGAGAAGAACGGAATGAAGATTTGTTTTTGACTTTCAGGAGTGATGGCCAAACCGTTGTTGGTGACATCAATAATCACAGCATCAGCCTCGTCTATCATAGCCGTGATGGTGATCTTTGTGGCTTCTGCTTGCAAAGCATTGGTCACAAGGTTTACCAAGATTTGTGCGATTTGGTTCTCATCTGCATACAACAGAATATCTTCAGTCAATTCTACAAAAGAACATTCAGCACCAACTTCTGCTACTTGTTTGGCAGTAAGTTGCAACACTCTATCAACAAGATCACGCAGATAGAACGCGGTCTTCACTGGAACAGGGACTTTGGTGAGATTGCGATATGTGTTCACGAATTTAATTACTCCCTTTGCAGAAGTAGAGATAGTTTGCAGACCCGATGCCAATTCTTGCATATCCAGTTGGCGATAGGCAGGCTCATCAGGAGAGAGTTGAGCTGCTGCAATATCTTGTGATAACATATCACTGAGAGACGAGATAGGTGTAATAGTATTGACAATCTCGTGAGTAAGTACGCGGATTAGTCGCGCCCATGCCAACTCTTCGTTCTCGGCAATGTCGCTACTAATATCATTGAAAGCTACGATTTTAACGGTTTTGCCTTTGATCAATGCTTCCGTGGCAGCCATAGTAATGGTTCGCTCGCCTCGGTCGGTAGAAAAAGTAGCACGCTGCTCACTATTGCAAGAAAGAGAGGCAAAAGTCTTGCCAAGGTTAGGATATAGGTCATCCAGTTGGTTGAGGTTACGGAAGGAGTGTAATCCGAGCAATGTGCGTGCTGCTTGGTTGCAGTAATTAACATGCAATTGGTCGAGCACGATGACGCCAGTGCGCACATGGTCGAGCATCTGTCCGTAGTAGCGTTCTTGTTCGCTGATGTTATTTCGTTCTTTGTCGAAAAGGCGATGGAGGCGGTTGAGTGCCTGATTGAATCCGCGTCCCCAAAGACGGTCTTCGTTGAAACGGAAGTTGGTTTCATTATCCTCCAACGCATCAAGCATGTAGGTGGTTTTGTCCTTGAGATGTTTAGTAGTAAGCACATACACAAGAATAGCTACGACTAGAGCAGTAGCGAGACAGGAGAGTAATATAACCGTCAGTGAATACATGCTAGATATTGTATTTCTTCAGTTTCGCGTAGAGGGTTGGACGGCTGATGTTGAGCGATTTGGCGACGAGGGACATATTACCATCGTACTGAGCCATAGCATTACGAATGGCTCGTTCCTCAACGAGTTCGAGAGGCTCAACAGCATTGCTGTCGGATATAGGATATTGGACGCCCTCTGGGCTGTTTGAAATTGGACTGATTGGTAATTGTAAGTCAGAAACAGTGAGGGAATTACCATCGGAAAGGATAACCGCTTTCTCAATGCAGTTTTGGAGTTCACGGATATTGCCAGACCATGAGTGTGCCAACAGAGTTTGTTGCGCTTCGGACGAAAGAGTATTGACTTGACGGTGGTAGCGTTCTGCATACATTGCCAAGAAGCGTTCGGAGAGTGGAACAATCTCGTCTTTGCGTTCACGCAGAGGTGGTAACTCAACATGCAAGGTATTGATACGATAGAATAAATCTTCGCGGAAAGTTCCGTCCTTGACCATCTGTTGGATATTGCAGTTGGTAGCACAAATAAGGCGGACATCAATAGGGCGTTCGCGTGTATCACCAACACGAGTGATGGCACGATTTTGGAGCGCACGCAAGAGTTTGGCTTGCAAGTGCAATGGGATATTGCCAATCTCATCCAAGAAGAGTGTGCCTCCATTGGCTTGCTCAAACTTACCAATATGGTCAGCGTGTGCATCGGTAAAAGCACCTTTGACATGTCCAAAGAGTTCGCTTTCGAAGAGTGTCTCCGTGATGGCACCAGCATCAACGCATACCATTGGTTGGTTAGAGCGCGTAGAAAGGCGATGTATCTCGTTAGCGATCACATCTTTTCCCGTACCATTCTCACCAGTGATGAGTACCGAAGCATCTGTTGGAGCAAAGCGCTCAATCTGTTTGCGGATAGCAAGGATAGCAGAAGATGAACCCCAATGGATGTTCTTAGGAGATGAGGTTATAGAGCTATTAGGCGAGAGGTTGGATTTGGATTTCTTGGTAGCCTTTTTACGTTTTTCGCCAGCATCAGTGAGGACTTGAAGTAGCTTGTCATTGTCCCATGGCTTGATGATGAAATCAAAAGCTCCGCGTTTCATTCCTTCAACTGCTAGTGCTATATCGCCATAAGCAGTAAAGAGAACGACCTCAATGTCAGGTTGCGTGCGTTTGATTTCGGATAGCCAATAGAGTCCCTCGTTGCCTGTGTTGATATCTGTTTGGAAGTTCATATCCAGCAGAATCACGTCAGGTTGAAATTCTCGTATTGTAGAATGTAATGTCTTGGGCGAAGGAATAAACTTCGTCTCTGCAAAATGACGCACAAGCAAGACATGGAGCACATCTCGTATGCTCTTGTTGTCGTCAACTACTAATATTCGAGATTTGATCATATAATCGCCCTCTTTATTTTGGGTGCAAAGATAGTAATTTTTTATGAGATGAGCAAATGTTTGCCAGCAAAGTGGCAAACATTTGTTCAAATAGGTTCAATATTAAATGACTCTCTACTCCGTTCTCAATGCCTTCACGGGGTTTTCGGTGGCGGTGCGGAAGCTGCCGATGCTGACCGTCAAGACGGTGACAAACAATACTGCCAATAGAGCAAGGGCGAAGACCCACCAAACGATTGGAGCACGATAGGCAAAGGTACTATAATAGTAATCTGTCACGAAATAACTAATCGGTGCAGCCACAGCAAAACAAATGAGTACGATAGCAACGAATTTACGATTGAACATCAAGAGAATCTCCTCCACTGTGGCACCATTGACACGGCGGATACCAATCTCTTTGCGACGGTATTGCGTTTCGAACATCACCAATCCCAAGACACCCATGAGCGAAATGATAATCGCCAATAGCGTAAAGAGTGAGATGGTGGTCGTGAGCTGCTGCTCTTTTTGGTAGTTCTCGCCTAATTCCTCGTCGAAGAAGTTAATCTTCACCTTTTTGCCATCGTAGTCAGGCAGAATCTTGTCGGTGGTAGAGCGGATAGCATCAAAGACTGCTTTAATGTCGGCGTTCTCAATCGTGCGCACGGTAAGGTGTGGTGTTGCAAAGTATCTACTTTGGATATCTGCGCCGTAGATGTAGAAGGCAAATGCTTCGCTTTCGTACTGCAACGGTTGGAAATGGAAGTCACGGCAGAAACCTGTTGCAGGGAAAGGTGTGCCATTCCATGCGACCATTTCTTCGAGGTTGAGGTTGTATTTCTTCTTTGCATACTCATTGAGAATAATTGCCCCTTCGCCTTGCTCATCGGAAGGCAAGAAGTCACGACCTTCAACCACCTCAATGCCCATTACTTGCAGGAAGTTCCACGATACTGGCATTACCTCAATGGACATCTGTTCGCCATTGTGCCAACGCCCCCAGGTCATACGCATTTCTGCTACCATACGATCTTGTGACCACGCCACGGCTTTGATATTTGGGTTATTCAGCAATTCGCTATTGAAAGCATCGCGCTCGTCAAGACTATTAAGCGGTATGTTCGCCGTGATAAGACACTCTTTGTCAAAGCCCATGTCAAAATTCATCATATAGCTGTGTTGGAGTTTGAGGAAGAAGGCACAGATAATGAACGCAATGGAGATAACAAACTGCAAGCCAATCAGCGCGTAGCGCAGGGTTTTGCCCTTTTGTGTCATACCAAACGCCCCCTTGATAGCCAATGCGGGAGGGAAAGAGGTGGCGTACATAGCAGGGTAAAGTCCTGCAATGAGAGTTGCCAATAGGGCTATTCCCATAGTGAGCAGCACAACAACGATGTTTTGTGAGAAACCTAAACCACAAGACACGAAGTGCGCATATTCTGATGATTGGAAAGCTTTGACCACAGCTGCTGCGAGGAGCAATGCGACTGCTACCAATAGTGCAGACTCTGCCAAGAAACGACCTACTAATGCTACTCGTGAACTACCCAAAATCTTGCGTGTGTTCACCGAGCGAATACGCATAGGCACTTGCGCAAAGAAGAAGTTTACATAGTTGATGAGTGTGATAATGATTATCAAGATTGCTACTACGATTAGCGTGATTGTGGTAGTCTTGTTGCCCGTTTCTTGTCCTACGCTCCATTCCAGCGTGTCGTCGTAATACAAGTCACGAATAGGCATCAGGTTACAATGAATATCAGAGAGAAAACTCTCTAACTTGTCCAATTGCTTGTAGAACGAAGGGTCGTCATGCTGCATACCACGATAGCGTTTCAGTTCTTGCTCCATTATCTCTGCATACTTCGCTGAAATCATCTCCTCGCAGAGTGCTTTGTCGTCTGTGGAGCGGAGTTTAACGAAATAGCTATACGACCAGTTGCTGGTACTGTTGAGGTCTTGCTCCTCCAACTGATTGCAACGAATGACTTCGATATTTTGCAAGTCGCTATTAGCAGGAAGATCTTTATATATAGCGCATACAACGAAATAGTTCGTTCTTCCCCAACTCTCCAATTGCAGGATACTTTCTACTGTCACACCTAATCGTTTTGCAGCTGTTTCGCTAATAGCCAGATAGCCGTTGTCTCCTATCCCCTCAAACGAACCGATAATTGGTTCTAATCCAAACACTTCTAATGCCTTTGAGGTCATTTGGGCAAAGTTTACGCCATGTGTTTGTGCATTGCTTCCTTCGCCAACAACAACATTGACTTTATTTACATCGTCCAGTTTGGCTACACCATAGGTTTCGACGTGTGGATTCTCAGTTAAGAAATGCTCAGCGAATGGACGACAGAGGAAGGATTGTTGCTTCGAACCTCCACCATTAAATGAAGGCAATGTCATTAAATACACGCGTTCGGAGTCGGGGATGGAGCGGTTGTATGTCAGGTCGTAGTGTACCTGCACAAGGATGATGTACAGCGCTGCAAACGCTGCCGTCATACCCAGGATATTTAATAGGCTTGAGCCCTTGAATAATTGTTTCATATTGTATTCAGAAAATTACATTTCATTCTTCACATCGCTGACCAATGCACCGTCAAGTAGGTGCAAGATACGTTGAGCAGCAGAAGCATCGCGCTTAGAGTGAGTAACCATTACTACGGTTGTTCCCTCTTTATTGAGTTCGCAGAGCAGATCCATCACCTCTTTGCCGTTTTTAGTGTCGAGGTTACCTGTTGGCTCATCGGCAAGAATCAGTTTAGGACGAGCGACCAAGGCGCGTGCGATGGCTACGCGTTGTTGCTGACCACCAGAGAGTTGTTGTGGGTAGTGTTGCGCACGGTGGGCAATCGCTACACGCTTGAGGATGGCGTTCACACGCTCTTTGCGTTCAGATGCTGAGATGTTAAGATACTTGAGTGGAAGCTCTACGTTCTCATAGACATTGAGTTCGTCGATGAGGTTGAAGGACTGGAAGACAAAGCCGATATTACCTTTGCGGTACTTGGTACGATCTTTTTCTTTGAGTTGTCCCACTTCCTCGCCGAGGAGTTGATAACTGCCACTAGTAGGGTTATCGAGAAGTCCAAGTACGTTTAGAAGCGTAGATTTGCCACAACCAGAAGGTCCCATAATGGCTACGAACTCGCCTTCGCTGATTGTGAATGACACATTGTTGACTGCTGTGGTTTCGATTTCTTCGGTACGAAACACTTTACTGAGATTGTTTACTGTAATCATAACATAGGATTGATTATTTTATTTTTACTATATTTATTTTCAATTATCGTGCCAAAAATACTATTTTATTGATAATGTGAGAGTTGTGATTTTTAATACATTTTGCAAGTGTAAAGAAATTTTACAGTTGGTATTGTGGTATGTAAAGAATGTTTACATATGTATTAGAACCTCAAAACTTCGTTATTACCAAATTTTTCGTAGCTGGATGTGATGACTTTGTCGCCTGGTTGGAGACCTTCGATGACCTCGTAAAATTGTGGGTTTTGACGACGGATACGAATCTCGCGTTTTATAGCACGATCGCCTTGCTCGTTCAAGACATAAATCCACTTGCCACCTGTGGTTTGGAAGAAACTGCCACGAGGAATAAGTACGGCTTCTTCGCTCTGACCCAATTGTAAGTTCAAGTAATATGTTTGACCACTACGGATATTAGCTGGCTGCTCGTTCACAAACTTGAAGTCTGCACGGAACTTACCACTTCGCACTTCGGGATAGACCTTGCGGATAATCGCAGAATAATGCTCATCTTGACGGTCGAAGGTAGCTTCTAGTCCTGCGAAAACACGGTCGATATAATGCTCATCTATTTGGGCTTCAATCTTGTAATTGGTCAAGTCGTTGATTTGTCCAATCTTAGTGCCTTGAGCAATGGATTGTCCCAAGACTACATCCAGCAAACCTACTTCGCCATCAATAGGCGCTTTGATGGTTAAATTCTCCTTGCGACGACGGATCATTTGCATGTTCAAGCGCATGTTCTCTAGACTCTCCTGCATCTGTTGGATCTGTACGCTACGATAGAGGCTATCTTGATAAGCGCGGTTCTTGACGAGTGTGAGGCGGTTGTTGGCAAGATGATAGTCTTCCTCTGCACGCAGGTAGTCCTCACGCGAGATGAGTTGGTCGTTGTAGAGGGCACGTTGCGCCTCGTAGATACGCAGGCAGCGTTTGACTTCTGTTTGGAGTTGGAGTTGCTCTTGTTGGAGGTTGAGTTTCTGCTGCTCCATAGAGATGAGAGTATTACGCAGGATGTTTTCCTTTTCAGCTAGTTCCGCCTCGGAATTGAGGATTTGCAGGTCAAGGTTGTCGTTGCTGAGCAGAAGGATTGGATCGCCTGCTTTGACTTGCGTTCCTTCTTCCACGATAATCTTTTGCACGACACCTCCTTCCTGCGGACTGATTTGGATCGTGGTCATAGGAAGTACCTGACCATTTAGGCGAATGTAGTCGTTGAAATCGCCTTTGGTAACTGTGGCAATAGTCAGCGTGTCGGGGTTGATACGCATAGTGGAGGTGTTGTCACGCACGAGTAGATAAATAATGAGCGACAGCAGAAGTGCGCCAAACCAATAAGGCAGCGCTTTAATCGTGAAGGCAAGAGCTATGCCATGTTTCTTTTCAATGATTTTGTCCATAAGTATTGTTGTGTAGATGTTAGACAATGTTGTTTAGAGTTGGTCAATATAAGAGATTCCTTGGTAGTAATATACCACACAGTTTTTTATGAAGAACTGCAATTGAGTGTTAAATTGCTCGGCTTGGGCTTGAAGGTATTTGTCAGAAGCGAGGCGTAAGTCAATGGGCGATAGATGTCCTTGCTGGAACTTCTTATTGCTCATGATATAGGCAGAGTGCTGCGCTTGTGTACGCTTGGTTGCCTGGCGCAGGGCCGATAATGCACCCTGACGGTCTTGAGTAGCGCGGGTGATCTCCGATTGCACTTCGTGTTTGGTTTGCTCGTATTCAGCCGTAGCACGGCGATAGGCGTTTTTCTTACGCACGATATTCGACTGGCGCGAGAGTCCGTCGTAGATAGGGATAGAGAGCGAGAGCTGCACATACTCGCCACTGTTGTTATTGAACTGCGATGCAAAAGAAGGTGCCATATAATCCTGTACGCTAGGATAGGTATAGTAGCCCGTTGACCAACCGCCACTGAGTGAGAGCGATGGTGCTAAGTGCCAACGAGCGGTTTTGAGCTCGGTGCGAGCGTTCTCCATGCGCCATTGAGCAAGGCGGAGAGAGGGATGGAGCGCTGCATCGGCATTAGTATTGAGAAGTTCAGCGTTGCTAAGGAGTGCGGAGTAGTTGAAGGTGGTGTCAATGGCAAAAGGCTGATCAAGGGGATAGAGCATCAGGTCCTTGAGTGTCAAGAGCGCGTCGTTGTACTGGTTGGTCATACTTACCAATTGGTATTCGCGGTCAGCAAGGTCGGCTTCAAGGTCAATGACATCTGCACGACTCTTTTGCCCCAATTGCTCTTGCTGTTGCGCCAAAGTCAGATTGGTTTGTGCAGAAACAACTTGCTGATCGAGGGAATGGAGCATCTGCTGGAAGTACAGGGCATTGCAATAGGCTTGCATAACCGCCAAACAAAGCTCATCTTTGAGTTGCTGCTCACGCGTTATACCCATGAGGACAGCCGTATTGGCTATCTTGATATTATTGACAGCAGAGAAACCGTTAAAAAGTGTGATGCTGCCACTAACCGAATAGCCGTTGGTAAACGATGTGGTGGAGACATAGGTGTTGGTTTCGGGATCAACACCTCGTCCGAAATTAAATGCAGCGTAAGTGCCACCAGAAATACTAGGGGTAAAAGCGCGGAGGATTGCATCACGCCTAGAGATTTGTGCATCGCGGTTGTCGGCTGCTTGGATCTCCAACTTGGTGGAATGCGCGATGGCGAAGGTCATGCAGTCTTTTAGTGTAAAAGATGCAAGGGTGTCGGAGGTCTGTGCGAGGGATAGCTGCGCACAGAAAAATAACAGGAAGATGGTAGTATATTGCTTCATATTGTTTGATGTTTGCCATATACAACCCAATATGCGTGCCAAAAATGTTAAACAACTGATATTGTGCAGATTGCGATTTTTGGCGCATTGCGAAAGTGTAAAGAAACTTTACAGGAGATGTAAGAAAAGTTTACAAAGTGGGAGATAGAAAGGGATGGCTGAAAGAGGTGGAAAAATTGCGATTTTTGGGCAAAAATCGTTGCAATTTTGAGACGCTCTTATCTCGCTCTTCTCTCGGTCTTCTCTCGGTTGTCTCTCGGTGAAACGGGGCAAGGTATAAGAGAGGGAAATGAGAATAAAATGGAAAGGCTAAGCCTTCCATCGGCCCGTTAGGGACGACTTACCTAAGCGACCTAAGGGAGCGTAGGTGCATCTGTGAAGCAGATGTTGCGCTGATTAGGCGCAGAATGATTAGATAGAGAAGGTAGTGGCAGTCGAAAGTTGCTAAATCACGCGAACGAAGTGAGCGAAACTCTAGAATTTCTCCCCCAACGCGAGGAACGAGCGGACATTGGAAAGGATGATGTCGTCGAAGCCAGAAAATGGATTCCAAACACACCATACATAATAAATACACGCGCACGTAGGTGCGCGTGTATTTTTATTCGTCTTGCAGCTATCAAGGTATCCAATTGTATAATCGTTTCTCTTGATAGCCGAAGGCGTTTTATTTTGGTGGATTTATCCGCCAAAATTATCAAACATGATCATATCATCCTCTACACCCAGCGAGTGCAAGAGGTCAAGCACTGTCTTTGCCATCATAGGAGGGCCGCAGAGGTAGTACTCGATGTCCTCTGGAGCGTCGTGTTGCTTGAGGTAGGTGTCGCCCAAGACTGGAGCAATGAAGCCAGCAGTATATTTAACACCCAAAGCGTCTGCCTTAGGATCTGGACGGTCCAACGCCAAGTGGAAATGGAAGTTAGGATACTCCTTCTCCAATGCCAAGAAGTCCTCCATGAAGAATACCTCATCAATAGCACGAGCACCATAGAAATAGTGCATCTCGCGGTCGCGAGTGTGCAAAGTCTTCAACATGTGCATGATCTGTGCACGCAATGGAGCCATACCAGCACCACCACCGACCCAAATCATCTCGCGCTTGCTATCGAAGATAGGATGGAAGTCACCATAAGGACCTGACATAGTCACCTTATCACCTGGTTTGAGGTTGAAGATATAGGTAGAAGCGATACCACATGGTACATCCATGAAGCCAGGACCTTGCTCTTTTGGTTTGAATGGAGGAGTAGCGATACGTACAGTCAAGGTGATGATATCACCCTCGTCTGGGTAGTTAGCCATAGAGTATGCACGCACAGTAGCCTCAGTATTCTTTTGCTTCAAGCCAAAGAGTCCGAACTTTTCCCATGCTGGTACATACAAATCACCAATCAACTCGCGGTCGAAATTGTTGTAATCGATATCGTACTCAGGGATGAGGATTTGTGCATACGAACCAGGCACGAAGTCCATGTGCTCGCCTGGAGGCAATTGCACTTTGAACTCCTTGATAAAGGTAGCCACGTTGCGGTTGCTGATAACGGTACACTCCCATTCCTTAACGCCGAGGACAGACTCGTCCACCTTGAGTTGCATATCGCCTTTCACTTTCACTTGGCAACCAAGACGCCAGTGGTCTTTTTGTTGTTTGCGGGTGAAGTGTACTGTTTCAGTAGGGAGGATCTCGCCACCACCTTCGAGCACTTGGCACTTACATTGACC
Source organism: Paludibacteraceae bacterium (assembly GCA_017457295.1). Lineage (GTDB taxonomy): Bacteria > Bacteroidota > Bacteroidia > Bacteroidales > Paludibacteraceae > Colicola. The sequence goes on from JAFTHS010000051.1 coordinate 20,528, forward strand.
GCAAGAACCCTTACCACCACAAGCAGATGGCAAGTGTACACCTGCCTCACCCATAGCGCCGAGCAATGTGCCACCAGCAGGGATATGATATTCCTTATCACCGTTGATAACCACTTTCACGTCGCCCGAAGGAACGAGGTATTTCTTAGCTACCAAGAGAATCACTACTAACAGGAGAATCACAGCAAGGAAAACTCCTACAGAATATAAAATTGCTAACATATTCATACTTCTTTCCTCCTATTAAATGTTAAGACCACTGAAACACATAAACGCCATAGCCATCAGACCTACTACG
>JAFTHS010000100.1 GCA_017457295.1 Paludibacteraceae bacterium
GGGCAAGACCACCCTACTCCGTCTATTAGCAGGCGAGGAAACACCCACCTCTGGCCGTATCAGCAAGATGGGCGATATCACTATAGGTTACTTGCCACAGGTGATGATGCACGTGGACGGAAAGACGCTGCGAGAGGATGTGATGTCAGTGATAAGACGAGAAGGCGATGAAGCGATGAGACAAGAGGGTGAGGAGGCACGATTCATTGCAGAGATGGACCGCACCATCATCGGTTTGGGATTCGAGCGAAAAGACTTCGACCGCCCATGTTCTGAGTTCTCTGGCGGATGGCGTATGCGTATTGAGCTGGCAAAGATTCTGCTGCAACATCCTGATTTATTGCTACTTGACGAGCCAACCAACCACCTCGATATTGAGTCTATTCAATGGTTGGAGGAGTTTCTCAAAACAAATGGTAGTGCATTGGTATTAGTTAGCCACGACCGCGCATTCCTTGACAATGTAACCACACGCACAATAGAGATTACACTTGGGCGTATCTACGATTACAACGTGCCATACACCCAATTCAAAGTGCTACGCCAAGAACGCCACGAGCAACAAGTACGCGCCTATCTCAATCAGCAAAAGATGATTCAAGAAACGGAAGAGTTCATCGAACGTTTCCGCTACAAAGCCACCAAGGCGGTGCAAGTACAATCGCGTATCAAGCAACTGGAGAAACTAGAGCGTTTGGAAGTAGATATAGAGGACAACTCACGATTGAGTTTGCGTTTTCCACCAGCCCCTCGCAGTGGAGATTTTCCGCTAATCGTAGAGGACTTGCGTAAGGATTTCGGTGAGCATATGGTATTCCAAAATGCTACTTTCACCATCCGACGTGGCGAGAAAGTGGCGTTTGTGGGTAAGAACGGCGAAGGAAAAACCACCCTTGTACGTTGTATCATGGGGCAACTAGATTACATGGGTACACTCAAGATTGGGCATAATGTCAAGATTGGCTATTTTGCACAAAACCAAGCTGCGCTATTGGATGGCGAACTGACGGTTTTCCAAACCATTGACAATGTTGCAGTGGGCGACATCCGCACACAGATTCGTAATATCTTAGGCGCATTCATGTTCGGTGGCGAAGCATCGGAAAAGAAAGTGAAAGTGCTTTCGGGCGGCGAGCGTAGCCGTTTAGCAATGATTCGCCTGCTATTAGAGCCTTGTAACCTACTTATTCTTGACGAGCCCACCAACCACCTCGACATGCAGTCAAAAGACGTATTGAAAGCCGCGTTGAAAGAGTTTAACGGTACCGTGATATGCGTGAGCCACGACCGTGATTTCTTAGATGGATTGGTAGAGAAAGTGTATGAGTTCGGTGGTGGTAAAGTGAAAGAACACTTAGGCGGAATCTATGATTTCTTACGCAGCAAGCGGATTGATTCGTTACAAGAATTGGAGAGGAAGACCGATGAGGCGATGAGGCGAAAAGGCGATGAGGCGAAAGGCGAGAGTTCTTCTGCGAAGTTGGATTACGCTGCACAGAAAGCCGCTGCAGCAGCGCGCCGAAAGAAAGAGAAGCAAATTGCTGATATCGAAGCTGCCATTGCTAAATTAGAGCAAGAGCAACAAGAGATAGAGACGTTACTCGCAGATGTAGCACATCAAACAACCGAAAATTTCCAACGCTACGACCACATCAAACGCGAAATGGAACAACGCCTCTACGAATGGGAAATACTCAGCGAAGAAGAGTGATTATGAACGAGATCATTGAATATATCATCACATTCTTGCTATACGGCAATGCAAATGCAGCCAAACAAGTAGGCTATACTGCTGATGAAGCAGAATGGCACAAATACCACGTGGTGATTGTACCTAACGGGTATTTGGGTAAGGAGATTATTATGCCCGATTTGGGAGATATAAAAGCTGAAAGATTAGAGGTTAAAGGCACGGATTGTAAGACATGGATTATTCGGACGGATATTATATACAATACTTTCTTCTTTATCTCTCGTGCAGAGGAACTGATTAATTCACAGCGCGATGAACACGGACGTTTTTTAGCAAAACATTCTATTTTGGGCATCAATAATCGCCTAATGATTCCTACGGTGGATGAGTATGCGCGCATGCTAATGAAACTGTTGGATTTGCCTTTGCCGACTCCGTCATTTAGTCAAATATACCTCACTCACGATGTGGATTCTATTGCCCATTATCGCCACTTGCGCGGAGCTATAGGTGGTATTCTGCGCGGTCAGTGGCGCAACGTATTGGCATCGCTAAAGGATATTCACAACGACCCTGCCTTCACCTTCTCGTGGCTAATTTCGCAGGACAAACAAGTGGAGGGAGCTAAATGTATTTACTTTATCAAAGATACAGAAGGCAAAGGGTATGATTACCCCCAATACAAATTGGATGGTAAAGATTTTGAGACTGCTAAACAACTGATTGAGAATAGCGGAGCAATTATTGGATGGCATGGAAGTTATTATGGAGATAAGGAAAAAAAGTTATTAGGAGATAAGGTCGAACTGCATCGCAGCCACTATCTGCGTTGTTCAATTGACCAAATGCAACGTCTAGCAAATGCGGGTGTAACCGACGACTTTACGATGATGTTCCCAGATCAAGTGGGCTTCCGATTACAAACTACACGCCCAGTGCGTTGGATTAATCCTAAGACAATAACACTCACCAACTTAACGTTGCACCCACTGACCGTAATGGACTGCACATTGAGCAATGCCAACTATATGAATCTCAACGAAGATGAAGCATATTTTGAGTGTCAACGTCTGTTTGAGAAAATACACCAGAATGCTGGCGAAGTGGTACTATTATGGCATAACACAATCATTACAGATGATGGTTATCATCGTGCATTGTATCCCAAATTACTTAATTTGCTGAAGGAACAAAAATCATGAACCGACGTATTCTCATATTATGTGAAGCCATTGCGCCACCAGCTTATTCCCCACGTATTATCACACTGGTGGAGTATCTGCAACATCATGGATGGCATTGCGAAATCGCAACCGAGATGGATAATGACCAATCATTTGTGTCGGATATATGTACAATTCATCAAATGCCCACCTACCATCATCTGATAGCAGACAAGGTTTTGGGAGCCAAAGAAAAAGCATTTTTTCGATATATCTGCAAAAAAGTAGATGTATCTTCATTTGATATTATATTTTGTGCAAGTTACTATTATTTCCCTCTGCAGGCAGCTGCCAAATTGGCAAAAAAATATCACTTGCCATTGGTGGTTGATTTACGCGATATTGCTGAGCAATGGGGAAAATTGGACTATTATACACGTTCTTTCAGTGGTATTTCTACAATAGATACAATTGTTAAGAAATTATACACTGCCATCAACATGCGACAACGTAATCGTGCCTTGCGCGATGCAAACGCTGTAACCACCGTTTCGCCTTGGCACAAACAAATATTGTCACAATATAATAGCAATACACACCTCATCTATAACGGATACGATGCAGAGGCATTCTATCCTAAAACGGAGAAAACGCCAAAATTTGATATTTCGTTTGTTGGAAAATATTATTCGCACTACCAACAATGTCCTATATGGTTATTTGAAGCAATTCAATCACTTTTGGATGAAAAGCAGATACATACTGAATGCGTACGTATTCAATTTCATACCAATGCTATCGGACAACAAGCATTTTCAGAATTGTCAAAAAACTATGCACTTGGAAATATAGTACAAGTGGCGGATTATATACCGCGCACTCAGTTATTATCCAAGATGCACCTATCTTCTATTCTTTTGGTATTAACAACACCTGCCAGACTAAACGGAACACATGGTATCATGGGTACAAAGTTCTATGAGATCTTAGGGGTAGAAAAGCCATGTTTGTGCCTTAATTCCGACGAGGAATGCCTAGCTGATGCTATTCATAAGACAAATGCAGGTTTGGCTGCCACAAATGTAGAAGAAGTCAAAAGATTTATTCTTGATAAATACCACGAGTGGCAGCAGAATGGCTTTACCCGCCAACAAGTAGTAAATAAAGAACAATTTACGCGTCAACACGAAGCGCAACAATTTGAAAAACTTTTCTTACAATGCATACAATAAGTGTCATAGTACCAATATACAATGCTGCTCCTTATTTGGCAAGATGTATTGAATCGTTGATACACCAGCCTCATCAAGCATTGCAAATCATTCTCATCAACGATGGTTCTACCGATAATAGTTTAGTTGTTGCAGAGCAATATGCTGCACAAGATAGCCGCATCCAAGTATATTCACTTCCCACTAATCAAGGACAATCTGTAGCACGCAATCTCGGATTGCAACATGCCAACGGAGAATATATCTCATTCGTAGATGCTGATGACTA
>JAFTHS010000052.1 GCA_017457295.1 Paludibacteraceae bacterium
ACTTTTTCATTTCGTTTTGTTTTGTTGTTTATGGGTTCGTATATTCATTATTATCAGCAAGACCAAAATGGTCAAGAATATCAGTGAGAATAGGGGTCTGAGCTCAGGTGTCAAACCACCTTTGCGCGCGTCCGCGTAAATAAAAGTGGAGAGGGTTTCTAGTCCGCTACTGCCTTTGGTGAAGTAAGTCACACCGAAGTCGTCGATACTCAATGTCAGACTCAAGATAAATCCACTAATCATACCTGGCCACAACTCTGGCATCATCACTTTGCGCAATGCTTGGAATGGGGTGGCACCCAAGTCCAACGCCGCTTCGTAGATATTCGGATTCATCTTCGTCAATCGTGGCATCACGCTCAATACAACATATGGTGTACAAAACACTACATGCGCGGCAATCACAGTACCCAAGCCGCGACTAATGCCTAAGAACACGAATAGCAAGAACAAACTGATACCCGTCAGAATATCGGGGTTGATCATCGGGATACTGTTCATAAAGGTGAGTATCTTCCTATCGCGATTGCGCATATGATAGATACCTATCGCAGCCAATGTACCCAATACGGTAGAGATCAATGCCGACGACAATGCAATCACCACCGTAAAGAATATCGCACGGTACAAGTTAGGATCCACTTTCACCTGTGCCACCGCATCGTAACCAGTAAATAGGTTCTCATACAAACCAAAGGTAAACCCTGTCCAGTTACCAAATACCTTGCTTTGGGTAAATGAGAATATGATAATCAGCAGGATAGGGGCATACAACACCACCAATAGCAGCCACAAATACGCTTGTGCTGCTATGCGCGATCCCAATCCTCGCTGCTCAATCTTCGATTTCTTATAATTTTCAAACATGTCTCTAAACACTAAACTCTAAATACTCAACGATTTATATCCTCCTTATCTCCTCCAAAGAAACTAGTCAATCCGATGATTATCAGCATGATCAACGACAATGCGGCACCATAGTTCCACATCGCTATACCACCTTCGCCGAAGCATCGTTGAATGAGCGAACCGAACAAAGTCACCTTGTTATGGGTCAGCAACTCCGCAATAGCGAAAGTCGAAACAGTTGGCATAAACACCATCACAATTCCCGAGTAGATACCCGGCACCGACAATGGCAATGTCACTTTCATAAACACCTGATGACGCTTTGCGCCCAAGTCATGCGCTGCCTCTATCAAACTAGTATCCATCTTTTGCAAGGTGTTGTAGATAGGATAAATCATAAATGGCAGGAAGTCATACACCATACCAAACAGCAGCGCTCCTTCGCCCAACGGCAAACCGAACATACGGAACAACTCCACCGTAGCAATCGTGCGCAACAAGAAGTTAATCCACATCGGCAGAATAAACAACATTGCCATCACCTGCGGTGTCTTAAAGTCTGCCATCGCCATGATATACGCTGCGGGATAACCCAACAGCAGACAAATGATGGTAGTAATCAGCGCAATAGCCAACGAATAGATAAAGGTGTTTATCGCCTCGGACTTCGTAAAGAAACTCACAAAGTTCTGTATCGTAAAGCTACCATCAGCATCCGTAAAGGCATACACACCAATCAGCACCAATGGCAAAATCACCAAGCATAGCATAAACAGCGCATAGGGCCATGCCCATGTAGTACGCGACTGAAACACCATTCTTAATTTACTATTTTTCATCTCTAAACTCTAAACAGTAGCCCATAGGGCGTTCACTAAACAAATCAGTCTTGGTTCTTTGTTCCTTGTTCTTGGCTCTTCTTGTACAATCGAATATAACTTGGCGCCACGCGAATACCCACTCGGTCACCATCATCCCACACATCGTTGGTATCTACAAAGATATCGTCGCCATCGTCCGTACGAACGGTCAAGTGATAGTGATCACCCTTGTAAAGAATGAAATATACCTCGCCGCACAATACACCATCTTCTTCATCGTCTTGCAAATTCACGCGGTTGAAATCTACTTCTACCTCCACCTCTTCGCCTACTTCGAATCGCTCTGCCACGCGCTCAGGGATATCCCATTCCTCGTCCAAGAAACGCACGCGGTTATCCTCCAGCACTTCACCCTCAAAGGTATTGCACAAGCGCTCTTTCTTCATTACCTGAATATCTTCGGGCTTCACCAGCAGTCCCACTTTCGTGCCTGGTTCAAAGGCGTGATAATCTTGAATCATCAACTCATATCCGTTGTCCGTCAGCACAGTCATTTCATAGTGCACACCCTTAAAGATGCAACTATGCACTTCGCCATGCAACTGCCAGTTATCCTCTTTGCCTTCTTGCAAAGTTCCGATATAAATATCCTCAGGACGAACTACAACATCCACTTCGGTATCTTCGCCAAAGCCTTTGTCCACGCACTCGAAGTCCTTCTCGCAGAAGTTCACCACGCCGTCCTTCACCATAGTAGCGTCTAAGATATTGCTCTCGCCAATGAAGTCGGCTACGAAGCAGTTTTGTGGCTCGTTATACACGTCTGTAGGTGTACCAATCTGCTGAATCTTTCCTTCGCGCATGACCACCACGCGGTCGCTGAGTGTCAGTGCCTCTTCTTGGTCGTGCGTTACGTATATGAAAGTGATGCCGAGTTTCTTGTGCATCTCGCGTAGCTCCATCTGCATGTCTTTGCGCATCTTCAGGTCGAGCGCAGCCAATGGCTCATCCAGCAGCAGCACCTCTGGCTCGTTGATAATCGCACGAGCAATAGCCACACGCTGTTGCTGACCGCCCGACAAACTGTCCACGTCGCGGTACTCATAGTCCGTCATGCCGACAGTTTTGAGTGCCTGCTTTACCTTCTTTTCAATGACTTTCTTGTCCATCTTCTTCAGTTTCAGACCGAAAGCCACATTGTCAAATACGTTCAGATGTGGGAAGAGCGCGTATTTCTGAAACACCGTGTTCACATCGCGCAAGTGCGGAGGCATTTGTGTTACGTCCTCGCCATTTAATAGAATGTCCCCTTCTGTGGCTACTTGAAAACCTGCTATACAACGTAGCAGGGTAGTCTTACCGCAACCCGAGGGACCTAAGATAGTTACGAACTCGCCTTTCTTGATTTGAAGGCTTACATCGTCTAAGGCAAATTTCCCGTCTTCAAACTGCTTGGACACGTGATTTACCTCAATGATAAAATCCGATTTTTGCATTTCTTTTCTACTATGGTACACTATAAGTGTAATACATAACAATTCGTTTTAGCCAATTTGGGTGCAAAGGTACAAAAAAAAATGTATATGTGCAAGAAAAAAGCTTTTTTATTGCTATAGGCTACATTTTTTGCAGTAGCTTCGGATGAATGTTGCCTCCTTATTTTCCTCTTATATGCCTCTTATATGCCCCCTATCTCCATAGGGACTTCATAGGGACTTCATAGGAACTTCATAGGTACTTCATAAGGACTTCATAGGAACTTCGCCCTATTTTCACCGATAGACAACCCTGATTTCCAGCACCTTTCGCCAACCCTTCACCTACAAAAAAACGCACCTCTTTCAAAGTGCGTTTCTCCGTTCATTTTATGCAGACACCTACAATTCCCCTTTCTCCGCTTTATCTTCCTCGTCTAATTCGGACATTTCTTCAATTTGGCGAATATATTCGTCCCATTCTGTTGTACGTTTTTTTCTTCCTATTTTTTTATTTATCCATTCACCAAATTTCCTTTGCCATTTTGGGAAGAATAAATTCAATAAAGTTAGCACAAGCAGCAAAACAAAAACTACTTTTTCATGTACATCAAACTCAAACCGACCATTGCTATAGTTGTCCACCAATAATAGAACTATAACCATAATACAAAATACTCCATATACGATTCTATATTTCCTTTCTACCAAAGGTGTACTCATTTTACGTATTTGCTCTTTTACCGTTTGCAAATTCCCAGAGCGAATATCTCTTAGTTTTATGATTGAAGTCCCTATTATTAACATAGTTAGCATTATTGCCGTTGCTATAGTTCCCCATATCAGTTCAAAGTCAGTATGCGTTCCTTCAAACCATGCAAAGTTCATTATCCAAAGTGCGACAGTAGGAGTAGCAATAAGTAAGATTCCTATCCACATAAAGATTTTAAAGCGTAACGCCTTCCGAAACATCAATTTTCGCAAGTTCTTTTCATTTATAATCTCCTGCTTATTCAACTTCTCTTTCAGCGCAGCCAGTTGCTCACGCATTTCTTGCAATTCATCCATAATATATAATTCGTTAAAGGTTAATGGTTAATGTTTCTTCAATTCTTCGCGGATACGAACCAAGCGCACCGACACATTTTTGGCACTAATACCTACAATTTCCCCGATTTCATCGTAACTTAGGTTCTCCAGCCACAGCATAATAATCGCTCTGTCAAACAACCCCAATTTCTGAATCCGCTTGTAGAGCATCTGTACTTGATGCATATCTTTGTCGGTTTCATCGAACAAATCGATATTCACATCCAGTGCGATATGCTCTCCGCGCCTTTTCGCTTGTCTATCCATCGAGATACAGGTGTTCATTGTCACGCGATACACCCATGTCTCAATCTTACTCTCGTTGCGAAATTTCTCATAGCCCTGCCACAGATGAATCAATGTCTCTTGAAAGAGATCGTCTATCTCATCCTTATCTTTGGAGAACATATAGCAGATACTATATATCGTGCTTTTGTGCTCTTTGACGAGGGCTGCAAATTCTTTTTCTTCCTGTTTCATATCCTTTTTGTTTTGTGCTTTTGCCTTTTAGACGTAGCACTTACATGATTTACTACAATATTTTTTACTTTTTTTCAATTTTTTTGCAAAGATACGCTAAAATTTGCATATCTGCAAAAAATATTGTAACTTTGCACCCCGATAAGAGTTGTATCATTTCGGCTTACAACTCTATAGTTTATAATTTGTAACTCTAATTGTCCATGTTTATCATCGGCATTGCGGGCGGTACCGGCTCAGGAAAAACAACCGTGGTACGCAAACTCATAGAGCGCCTTCCAAAGGGCGAAGTCGTAGTCATTCCTCAAGATTCTTATTACAAAGACAGCAGTCATGTGCCTGTTGAAGAGCGTCAGAACATCAATTTTGATCATCCAGATGCCTTCGAATGGCCATTACTTGCCAAGCACATTGAGCTACTCAAGAAGGGGCAGGCGGTTGAGCAACCTATCTACGATTACATCACTTCTTCTCGCCTCAAGGAAACAGTGCATGTTGAACCAAAAGAAATCATTATCGTAGAGGGAATTATGGCGCTACGCGACTATCATCTCCGCCAACAGATGGACCTCAAGATTTTCGTTGATGCCGATGCGGATGACCGTCTCATACGCGTAGCGAAGCGCGATATTGTGGAACGCGGGCGTACAATCGAAGCTGTGATGGAGCGTTACCAACGTGTATTGAAACCCATGCACGAGCAGTTTATCGAAACCTGCAAACGCTATGCCGATGTGATTATTCCACAGGGTGGACATAACAACGCCGCTATCAATATGCTCGTGAAGTTCATCAAACAAGAACTCAAAGAAAAAGCCCATAACCAATAACCAGTAGCCCGCAGGGCGTCCAATATCCAATAACCAAATGCTCTACCTCCAACTCTTTTGGACATATCTCAAGATCGGCACCTTTACCATTGGAGGTGGCTATGTCATGCTTTCTATGATTGAGCGCGAGATAGTGGATCGAAAGGGGTGGATTGACCGCGAGGAATTTCTCAATATGATTGCGCTTGCGCAAGCTGCTCCTGGATTAATCGCGGTGAATTCGGCGATTTTTATAGGTTGGCGTATTGGAGGATGGCGCGGAGTGATTGCTACAGTTTTGGGTGCAGTTCTCCCTTCTTTCTTTATCATTTTGGCAATTGCCATGCTGTTCCAAGACTATAAAGACTACCCCGCTGTTGAGGCCATCTTCAAAGGTATCCGCCCTGCCGTAGTCGCTTTGATTGCAGCGCCTCTTATCCGTATGGCGCATAGTGCCAAGATCACTTGGGCAACGGCCAGCATACCCATTGCAGGAGCACTTCTAATTTGGTTAGGAGGTCTTTCTCCTGTATGGATTATCCTTGTGACTGCTCTTGTGACGTTGCTTTTCACTTGGCTTAAAGAAAGGAGGAAAGCATGATTTACTTGCAATTATTCTTAAGCTTCTTGAAGATAGGATTGTTTGGTTTTGGCGGTGGATTGGCGATTTTCTCGCTTATCCAGCACGAGGTTGAGGTGCATGGGTGGATGACGCAAGAGGAGTTCGTTGATATCTTAGCTGTCAGCCAAGTGACTCCTGGACCAATCGGCATCAACTGTGCCACTTATGTCGGTTATACGGCTACGGGTAGTGTGTGGGGTAGTCTGCTTGCCACCATAGCTATTGTCATCCCTAGTCTAGTGATTATGCTTAGTATTTGCAAGGTCTATTTCATTATAAGTACCCGATTTCAACGAAATATCTACTTCACTCGCACCATGCACACCTTGCGCCTTTCGGTACTGGGTATGATTGCTGCGGCTGCTCTTCTGTTGATAAAACCAGCTAATCGGCCTTCCGTTAGTTTTATTGACTGGCGAAGTTGGGTGATTTTTGCAGTAGTATGTTTCTTTACGATTCTACCGATGTTTATCAAAAAGCCCGATTTCATCGGTAATTCTATCCTACAAAAAAGTGCCGCCTTCTTAAGGTCAGCACTTCAAATCATCTCCCATCCCATTCTGTTGATTGTCCTTGCAGGGGTGGCTGGATATGTCATTTACGGATAATCGCCCGTTTTTACGGATTCCATCCAATATTATTCCTGGCTTATAATTTTTGCCACAGTCTTCTCTACATTGGCTGCGGCAAAGTCTGGACGCATAGCAACTTCCAAAGGTACTTTCTCCTCCAAGATAGGATAGATTCCTGCAAAACCCATTTGCTCAACACTTTCACACATTTCTACGCATCCGCCAATGGCAATAACGGGTATATTTTGCTTTTTGGCACGTGCCAGTACACCTGCTGCAGTCTTGCCTTTAGCTGTTTGGAAGTCAATCTTACCCTCGCCTGTAATAATCAAGTCAGCTCCTTCTATGGTCTGATCAAAATGGATAGCATCCAGCACCATCTCTATGCCTCGTTGGAGTGTTGCATTCAAAAAGGCACGGAACCCGCCACCCATGCCGCCTGCGGCACCTGCACCAGCCATAGGGACGATATTTATCTGGTATTTGTTTTCTATGACTTTGGCGAACGATGCCATGCCTGCATCTAGTTTTTCTACCATCTCTGCATCGGCTCCTTTTTGCGGAGCGAACACAGGGGCTGCCCCTTCTGGCCCACAAAATGGTGTATCTACATCACAAGCCACGATAAATGCTGATTCACGTACCGCTTCTGGCACACATCTGTCGTCTAAATCGGCAATATCTTGCAATCTGCCACCACGGCAGTCAGTAATCTCTTTTCCGTTGAAATCGTAAAATTTAAAGCCTAATGCCTGCAACATGCCTGTGCCAGCATCATTGGTGGCACTACCACCAATACCCACCAAGAATTGGCGACAGCCGCGTTGTATAGCGTCCATAATCATCTCACCTGTACCATAGGTGGATGTCATCCAAGGATTGTGTTCTTCAGGGGAGAGTAGGGGAAGTCCGCTAGCAGCAGCCATCTCAATGATTGCCTTTTTGCCTGCTATGCCGTAGCGAACTTGTATTGGGCGACCCAACGGATCACTAACGACGGTATGCACTATCTCTCCACCTAACGCTTCAACTACGGCTTCTACGGTGCCTTCGCCACCATCCGCCACATTGACTGCCACTACCTCGCAATCGGGGTATGTCGCTTTGATACCGCGTGTAGCCGCTTGTGCCACTTCGATAGAACTAAGTGACCCTTTGAAAGAATCGGATGCTATAACTATCTTCATAATCCTAGCCTTTAACCTCTAACCTTTAACCTACAACCTTTAATCTCTAACCTTTAACCTACAATAAAATACATACCGATACTACCTAAAGTCAATATCAATCCAACCAATGTTTCGTATGGTATCAGTCGCAGGCGTTCATTTACTGAGAATCCCATCGAACCACCTGTGGCATGGAAGAACGAACCATGTGGCAAGTGGTCGAGTGTGGTAGCACCAGCATTGGTCATGGCTGCACCCCATACAGCGGCTACACCTGCTGCCAAAATGGCTTCGCCAAACGAAGCCGATGCGATAGTAGCACCTGCGGTAGTGGAAGCGGTGGCTGCGGACATCAGCGCACCTGCAATAGGAGCCATAAACGTACCGCCATTGCTCCAACCTGCCAACATGCCAACCAACACATCCTTAATTGCAGATGCCTTGATGATACCCGCCAATGTACCTGTACCTACCAGCAAGATCGCAATGCCCGACATCTTTTCTAATCCATACGACAAGCATGCTGCTGTATCGCGCCATTTGCCAGTAGCTATGATACCCACTATACCACCCACAGGCAAGGCAATCATCGGGTCAATCACAACCCCTACAACGGGGCGTAGCGCCAATAGAATAATGGTGACAATAGGGCCTAAAAGACTACGCCATAGAGCAGGCAATGCCTCCTCGTTGCCGCGCTCTGTGGCTTCGTCGCCAACCATCAAAGGACCTTTAGGAATCAATGGAACAATAACAAAAACCGTGATAATCAATCCTATTATTGCAGGCACAATACCTGCTGCCATCACGGATGAGAGGGGGGCGTCGAAGTTTTCTGCTGCAATAATCGTATTAGGGTTAGGTGATAGGATATTACCACATTTACCTCCACCAATCATGGCCAGTAGCAGTTTGAATTTTGACAAGCGCAAGCGGCAACCCATGATAATGGCGATAGGGGCAATCGTAATGACTGCCACGTCAATAAATACGCCCATTCCTGTAAGAATCATTGCCGAGATGGCTAATGCCAAGTATATGTATTTTTCGCCCAATGCTTTGATAATGCTCTTGGCAATAGTAGTGGCAGCTCCTGTTTTAACGAGCATACCTGTCAGCACACCCGCAGCAAGGATTCGCACAATGGCGGGTGTGATGTCCTTGACTCCGCCAATCATATGGGTAACGGTAGTCTCCAATCCCCAACCAGCCAACAATCCTCCAACGATAGCACCTAACATCAGACTGAAGACGGGTGACACCTTGCGAATAATCAATACGATGGAAAGTAGCAGTCCAATTACTGCGGCTAATGCACTATTCATAATCCTTGCCTCTAACCTTTAACCTCTAACCTCTAACCCTATTCAGTCCACACTTGTTTGGTGAATGCTTCGGCGTATTTGGTATGACACTCCATGCCGCGGAAGATTTCCATAGCATCATGCCATTCCTGTATTGCAGGCATATCTTGGCTCTTGTGGCAGTAGTAGGCTTTGACTTTCTGCTCGTGTTGTTCGGTAATGTTTACCCAATGGGTAGGAGCAAAGGTTTGTGTTTGCATGCCAGTCATCACCTCGCCATAATACAAGTCGAAACTATAGCGCGATTGACGCCATGCGTCATACACAAGTATTGAGCAAACACGATGGTCGCGGTGCGAGTCAATAGGCCAGTGGGTTATTACCAAGTCGGGCTTCTCTGCCTCTATCAGAGCCTCTAGTTCTGCGTAGCGGGCCTTGTTAATCTCAGCATTGCCATCAATTTGTGTGAGGAAGATACTACGAACTCCCATGGCTTCGCATGCTTTCTTAGCTTCGGCAGTACGGATGGCGCGTGACTCCTCGTGACTCTTACCAGGTATGCCTGCTTCGCCGCCAGTGAGATATACGGAAACTACCTCTACACCCATTTGGCGTAGTTTAATCATTGTGCCACCGCACATGGTCTCTGGGTCATCTGGGTGAGCACCCACAACGAGTACTTTGTTGTAACCTTCCAGCCAACGCTCTGCGGCTTGCAATGTGCCTGCATTTAGCAGGAATAGACCAATGGTCAAAAGAATGATTTTTGTTTTCATGGTGTAGTATTATTATAAAATAATCATTTTAGTTGTATGCTAATCAGTATCGGATCATGGTCCGCGTAGCGGAACATGGTCTTGTCCAATCGGCGCTTGTATCCACGCGAGTAGAAGTAGTCTGCATTGAGGTGATAGGGGTGAACGGCTTTTACTTGTGCTGCCATCGTTGGAGATGCAAACGCACGATCCAAATACCCCGCCTCGCTATGATATACATAGGAGTAACCCGTTGAATCATATCGCATGAGGATATCTTCGTACCCCGCTTGGATAAGCGTTTGAATGGGTTGCTCTTGACTATAGCAGTTATAGTCACCTACGAGCAAGATATCTGCGTCGCCAAACAAATTCTCTTGTTCAATCTTTTTGAGCATGACGAACAGGCTATCTACATTCACCATCCGCTTAGTATTGGACTCATCGCCCGTACCTCGTTTCGAACGGAGATGATTGACATTCAATACAAAACGCTCACCGCTCTTGATTTCTTCGAATCCGCACGCCACTATGCGATAGTGATAGTGGTTGCTTGGGTCATGGTAGCCATATTGCAAGTCACCATACGGGCGCACGCGGTCAGTGCGGTAGATATATCCGCAGGAGATAGTATCGCCATTGCTCCAACCTTGTGACACATACGCATAGCGCACTTTTCTGACTCTTTCATTCATTGCACGCACCAACATCTCAGCGGCACTATCGCCTTTCTGTATCTCGCAGATAGCATAGATATCGGCGTTGATATGCGTGAGGGCTTTGCTGATTTTCTCCGTTTGGATATCTTGTTGCTCTTTGGTTGTCTTAGGGTGCGCATAGCCGCCTAAATCATAGAAATAGTTTTGGATATTGGTAGCACAAACGAGCAGCCCTTTGGGCATCTTGGGCTTTGGCTCGGGCTTGTTGTTGTGAAACTTAGGTGTAGCACCAGTCACTAGTTTTCCTGGTGCAACCACGCGAGCGGTCAAGTTCTTCAGCACTGCCCCCGTGCGCACTTCATAGTTGCGGATATTGCATGTCAAACTGATGATCTGTGCCCTATTTGATTGTTTGATAGCCCAATAAGCGGTACTGTCACCTTCTGCCAAACCCGTGGCACGCTCCTCGGGTACATACAAACGCTCAGGGGCAAGAATCAGCGAGTCATAGTAGTTGCCGCACACGTAAAGCGGAGTGGTGATTTGCACCATCTTGCCGATATAGGAGTCCCAACCATTGGCAAAGGACTCAGGGAATTGCACCTTCTCTATTGCAAATAACGAGCAAGTGAATAGAAATGCTATTGATAATGCGATTCTGCGCATAGGAAAATAATGATTATTGTTTAACGCTTGCAAAGGTACTGCTTTTTTATGAGATATGCAAATATTCAATAAAAAACAAGCGTGGGTAGTTGCCCACGCTTGATTTTTGTGTATTTAGTAAGATAATTATTTTACTACACTACCAAGTACGTTGTACTTCACGCCTTCTTTCATGATAAAGAGTTGGTTGTTCTCTACCATCTTGCTTGCGCCGTTCTCTACAACGGTGTTCTCTACGCCTGTTTCTACGTCATCAGTACCGTCATATACAATGTGAACAGGTACGTCGTATGAGTTCACTGCGTCGATAGTCATCTTCAACTTGCCATTGATCTTCTCTACCACTGCTTGACCAGAAACCAAGAAATAGAGTTTGTCGAGATAGAGCTCACCATCTTCCTCAACCAATGTGCTATAGAAACTTGGAGCTACGCTACCTGATTCGCTTACACCTTGACCTGCCAAAATGGTGTTCATCTTATTGTCGCTGGTGATAGGGTATGTGCCTACTGGAATACCAATCTCCTCGTCTGCCTCTGATACGAAGAATTGCAAGCTCAATTGATCGCTGTAATCTTCAGCAACAGTATCTACAAACAAGTTTGAGAGCATTACATAGTCGGTATCAATAAGAATATTATCTTTGCTGGTGTAGGTGCGATCTACGCTACCTGTTTGCTCATCGTATTTCAAACCTTGTTTGGTGTCAAGATCATAAGTCATTACGATGTGTACTGGCACGTCGTATGAGTTCACTGCGTTTACCTCGATGGTGAGTACACCGTCAGCTGCGCTAACCTCTACAGTACCACCTACCAAGAAGTAGCATGGAACTATGATATTACCTTGAGCGTTGGTCTTGCCGTAGAATGACAATGTCACGCTGTTACCATTCACACCTGTACTTGCCAATACGGTACCTGCTTTTTGTGTACCATTGATCTCGTAGGTGCCTACTGGGATGATGGTCTCCTCATCCTTGCTGCCAAATAGAACCATAGCCAATCTGTCGCTAGCGGTTGTTGAACTAGCTACGATTTGGAAGTAACCATTACCCTCATTGAAGGTGATCTCTTCGTTGGCATAAGTGCGATCTACGCTGCCGCTGGTTGCATCGTATGGCAAACCTTGCTTGGTATTGAGGTCATATTCGCATACAATGTGTACAGGTACATCGTTAGAGTTCACTGCGTTGATCTCTACGGTGAGCTTACCATCAGCTGCACTTACCTCTACAGTACCACCTACGAGCCAGTAGAGAGGTGGGAGAAACGCACCATCTGCGTTGGTCTTACCATAGAATGAATAGGTCAAGCCACCAGTGCTACTTAAACCTGTACTAGCCATAGCAGTACCTGCTGCTTGGGTGGTTGCAAAGGCGTATGTGCCTACAGGGATGATGGTGTTTTCATCCGCGTTGCCGAAAAGAACCAAATCCACCTCGTCGCTACCATCTGCTGCTGTTCCTGTTACGATGAAATAACCTGTAGCTTTGGTGATAGTTACCTCCTTGGTTGAGTAAGTACGCTCTACATCGCCTGATGTAGCATCGTGTTGCAAACCTGTGGTAGCGGCAGCTGCTTTAGCTGCGGTCTTAGAGGTTGCTTCAATAGCCACTTGAGCGCTCTCAAAAGACTCGGCTACCTGCATGTTGGTAACGGCCTTCTTCATGCTCTCTACATTAACTTTCTTCGCTACTCGAGTAACAGCAATTTGATTAGATAATTCCAATTGATTCTCCGCTGTGAAAGGAGAATTAGCCATGGCACATAGCACTGTGCAAAGTGCCATGAAAAAAGAGTAAATCTTTTTCATAAGAGTAAAATATTTAAATTGTACCTAGTGTTTCTGACTACGACTAATACCTGTTTTCTTTACGTCAATACGGAAACACCCTGCAAAGATACAACTTTTTTTAGAACATGCAAATATTTTGTTAATAAAATATTAAATATTTGTTGTTTTTATGCGTTTTTTATTTCGTCCACACCCTCACAATAAATATAAATCGCGCGAGCTATGCGCCCGCGCGAAATTATAAGTATATTTTGCTATTCAATTTTATGATTAGTACTCATTCCGCCAAATAATCCTCCAGCGCTTGCCATTGCTTTTGCGCATCTTGCATGCCAAGGGCGTGAAGGGCTTTCAGTTTCTCTGGGTCTTTCTCCAGTCGCCCTACTGGGCGGTTCTCCGAGGGACGAATCACGAATACTTTGCCCTCTTTCTCCAACTCCTTAATCTGCTGAATACGAGCGTTATACTGGTCATTCCTTTGCTCGATAGTGCGCAGCAATGCCTTGTGTCGAGGGAATGCCAAACGGCATAGTGGAGCGATATGATCGTTGCGCACATAGTCCATCGGACGCGTCAACACGATAATCACCTTGTCGCAACCCAACTTCAGACACTTATCCAATGGAATATTGTCCGCAATGCCGCCGTCAAGGTACTTTTCGCCTTGCCACTCCACCGGTTGGCAGATGATCGGCAGCGATGCCGAAGCACGAATCACATCCATCTGCTTCCATGTGTCTGTGATACGCACATACTCCGCCTTGCCAGTGCGCATATTGGTGATGGTGGCATAGAACTCGGCTTTGCTTTGCTCGAAGGTCTCTTCGTCAAACGGATCCAGTTCGCGAGGCAGCAGCCCGTAGGCAAAATCCTTGTTGATCATATTGCCTGTGGTCAGCCACGAATGCATACTGATATAGCGGCGTTCACCCACATGGCGGCAGTTGTAGCGCAGCACACGCCCACGTTGTTGCGACAGTAGGTTCACACCAAAAGTCACGCCCGCCGAAGTGCCACACACTACATCGGGCATGAAATGCTGCTCCATCATCACATCCAGCACGCCTGCGGTATATAATCCCCGCATGCCGCCACCTTCGAGAACAAGACCAATCTTCATCTTGGGAGCAGAACGGATTACTTCGTAAAGTTGATCATTGGCATCATATTGTTGCTGCCTTGGATCTGTGGCATCTTGCCGTCCCATTTCTCGATCCAGTCTTCGAGCACGATATTGTGGGTCAGCGAAGCCGAGATAGTGCGATTGTAATATGCTTCTGCGTCGGCTTTGATCTTCATGGCTTGTGCCTCACCTTCGGCTTTGGCAATGGCAATCTTAGCATTCGCTTCGGCTTGCTTCACCTCGTTCTCTGCTTTCAATGCAGCTTGTACGGCGGCGTTCTTGGCATCAATCATTTGGCGAAGTGACTCAGGAGGAGTGATTTGCGAGGTGAACTCGGTCACGATAAATCCCTCAGTCGTCAATGTTGAGTCAAGCATGATACGCACTTCGCTCTCAAAACTTGCTCGGTTGGCCATCAATTCATCCGAGGTATAGTTGTTAGCCACTACGCGATATGCATCATAAATTACAGTACGCATATATCCTTCCTCAATGTCGCTAAGCGAGCGGCGATACTTAAAGAATACATCTACTGCCTTATCGCGGTTGAGATAATACGCCATTGTTGGGTCCATCTCAAAGATAGCCGCATCTTTGGTATTGACATTAAATGGATGATAATCTACGCGTTGTACGAAGATGGGATAAGTAAATACATCCGTCGTAATCGGGCAGAAGAACACATAACCTGTCACAGGAGTTGCATCCAATGTACCTTGCTCGGTGAGGGAGAGTTTATTGAACTTGATTCCCACTTCGGAGGAGTCTACGCGTGTGCAACGCACAAAAATACTGCAACATACTATGAGCACTAGAAAGATTACGATACTCATGACACCTTTGGTCTTAAAAAAATCGTTCATAAATTAGTTGTTTAAATGGTGAATAATTATATTTCTTTATTTTAGTTTCTTGCCATCGGCGAAGGCGTTGCCTACGCGTTTGCCCAATTCAATATACCCAAAATGCACGGGGTCAAAAGAAATGAGGTGCATCTTCTCTACATCGGGTTTTCCATCAGCAGCAAGGTACTGCTCATCGCAGAGGATATTCACAATGTCTGCCACAAGGCAGTAGCCACCTTCTGACTCCTCGTATTTCTGCACCAAGCGGCACTCCAGTGTCATCGGGAAGTCGATGAATACGGGCGCATTTACATGTTCAGCAGGTACGGCCGTCCATCCTGTCTTTGCCATTTTCTGTGGGTCGTTCTTTGCACTCACGATGCCTACAAAATCCGATGCTATAACGGTGTCGGTGGTAGCAAAACTTACGGTGAAATCGGGCGAAATCGCCAGATTCTCGGTCGTAGCATGTATGCCCATCGAGATAACGATTTGTGTCTTATCCCATTGTCCGCCCCATGCAGCGTTCATGGCGTTGGGAGTACCGTCGGCATTGTAGGTGCCGATAATCAATACAGGTTGGGGAAGTACCCAAGCATTTGGTTTAAAACTTTTCATATTGTGGTTGGATTATGTCAATTTATGATTTGCTGCAAAGGTACTGAAAATCCTTGAATTATACAAATATTTTTACAAAAAACGTTCCCTGAGCGCAGATTCTATTTTTTGATATATGCTAACTTTTTGGATTATATTCCGAAAATTCGTTTAGTTTTTTGGATTAGAGCATTAGATTAGTGGCGGAAATACTAGATACACTTGCGGACGGAACCGCAAGACTAAACAGATGGCGGAGAGGCAAGAAATACCCAAATGGGATTCGAGAGGAATGGGGAAAGTAGAAAGATGAGATATACAACACGCGGGAAGTGTAGTGTTTACTATGCTTCCCGCGTGAGAGTGTTTTTCTGCCAGTTATTTCAGTTTGTCTCGTTTCATGCGTTCGCGCATGTCTGCAGCGATGGTGAATAGGGCATCGCCGCTGGAGTTAAGTGCGGTCTCCACAGAATCTTGCACTACGCCTATGATGAAGCCTACCGCCACCACCTGCATGGCGATGTCATTGCTAATGCCAAAGAGTGAGCATGCCATAGGAATGAGTAGCAATGATCCGCCTGCTACGCCAGAAGCACCACAAGCACCCAATGTGGCAATAATACTAAGCAACAATGCACTACCAAACGATGCCTCAATACCCAAGGTGTGGCAAGTGGCGAGCGTCATCACGGTAATAGTGATAGCAGCACCGTCCATATTGATGATACTGCCGAGTGGAATACTGACAGAATAGAAATCTTCGTCTATTCCCATGCGTTTGCATAGTGCCATATTCACGGGGATATTAGCCGCAGAGGAGCGAGTAAAAAAGGCACTTACAGCACTTTCTTTGAGGCATTGCCACACCAGCGGATAAGGGTTGCGGCGAAGCATGCATCCCACAATAATAGGATTGAGCACTAGCGACACAAGTACCATACAGCCCACTAATAGCAAGAGGAGTTTGCCGTATGTGGTAAAGATCTCTAATCCGCTTGTAGATACAGAGGCATACACCAAACCGAGAATACCAAATGGTGCACACTGGATAATCCATCCCACCACTTTCGAGACAGCTTCTGCCCAATGGTGTAGGCTGCTAATCGTCTGCTCGCTGCCAACTAACTTCAGTGCTAGACCTATGACTACAGCCCAGAAGAGGATACTTAGATAATTGGCATTGGCTATTGCTGTGATAGGGTTGCTCATTATCCCATTCAGAATATTTCGGAAGACATCACTGAGTTGTCCTGGTGCGGAACCTGTAGCACTTTCCACATTTACCAATGCGATATTCACTGGAAAAAGGAAACTACCTACAACTGCTATTACCGCCGCCATGAGTGTAGTGAGCATATAGAGCAAGATGATGGTGCGGAAGCGGCTGCCTATGTTGTTGCGTGCAGTAGCTACGGACGACATCACCAATATGGCCACCAGCACGGGTGCCATAGCCTTGAGCGCACCTACAAACAAGTCACCTAATATAGTAATGATACTGTGACCTGGTATCGTAAGAGCGAGTACCGCACCGATGATGATACCGATTAAAATACGCAGCATGAGGTTGCTTTTTTGCCATGCTTGTAGGATAGAATGGAGGGTAATAGTGATTTTTGACATGATAGTTCGTTAATAAAATATCATTTGATATGTTTGTATTCTTGAATTTTGTTGCCTATTATTTTGGGGGCAAAGGTAGTAAAAAAATCGCATATGCGCAAGGGCTATGCGATTTTTTCGTGTAAAGTGTATGGTATAAAGTGTAGAGGCGGGTTTACTTTTTGCTAAGAGAGAGGATGACGGTGAAGGTCTCGAAGGTAGCCATGAACTCCTTCTCCAATTCGGCAATTTGTGCTTCGGTGAGGGTTAAGTCTGCTTGCTCTTTCTCTATCATATCTACCATACCACCTAACCATGCTGCTTGCTTAGGAATGATGATAAAGAGGCGGTCGCCATCCTCGTCTGGGAAGGAAGTTGCGTTCACCTTGTAGGTTTCGCTACCCTCATAGAGATTGAAGGTGAGGTTGTTGCCATCGAGGGTGTAGTTTTTGGTCTTTGCTTCGCCATCCAGAGTG
>JAFTHS010000053.1 GCA_017457295.1 Paludibacteraceae bacterium
GAATTATGAGTATTTATAAGGCTTCGTCCTCTGGTTTTTCAACCAAGGGACGAGGCACGTTTTTTTTCTTTTTTTTGAGCCATGCTGCTTTACGTTGTTCGTATTCAGCATAGTGTGATTCCAAATAGCCATCAGCCATTATTGGATACCCAACTCTTTCTTTACCAATGGCATAAGATCAAGAGCATCTGGCGCAATGTAGTGCAATGTCATTGCCTCAAATACATAGGTGCAACCTTGAGCTTGGCTTACCTTTTTGATAGCATCCATCATACGTTGTTGGATAGGAGCCATAAACTCTTGTTGCTTCTTTTGAAGATCCTCTTGAGCAGTTTGACGGAACAAATAGATACGTTGCTCCATCTCTGCAATCTCTTGTTGACGGAACTCACGAACACCAGCAGTCATAGTAGCTTGCTCCTGTTGGAACTTTGCCAATTTAGTGTTAAACTCCTCTTGCATGTTAGCGAACTGAGCTTCATATTGACCAGCCAAAGTATCCAATTTAGCTTGTACTGTTTTTAACTCTGGCATAGCAGCCAACAATTCTTGTGAATTGATGTGACCGAGTTTTTGTGCGCTTGCAATCATTGGCAATACCAAAGCAAGCATCAAAATCATTTTTTTCATTGTTTTGTATCTAAATTAATGTTATTATTTCCATATCACTCGTAGCGCAAGGGTAGCGAAATCACTACTTAGCTCCAAGCTTCTCCAACACCTGGTCAGAGATATCCAATTTACCCGACATATAAATCAAACTAGGGTCTGCAGAACGATCTTTAACCACATCGTATTGCTTTTCACTAGCAATATCTTGAATAGCCGCATAAATCTCATCTTGAATAGGTTTGAGCAACGATTCACGCTTCTTGTACCATTCGCCCTCTTGGCCAAAATATTTTCGTTTGAGTTCTAAAAGATACTGCTCCTTCTCTAGAATCTCATCCTCACGCTTTTGCTTCATATCAGGTGAGAGGAAAATTTGCTCAGTTTGGTAATTGCTCACAAGGATTTGCAACTCCTGCTGAGCAGTATCAATCTCCTTTTGCCAGCGTTTTGAAATCATCGTAAGTTGCTCGTTTGCAGTTTCATACTGAGGAATATTCTTCAGTATATATTGCATATCAATATATGCAATAGAGAACTTCTGTGCCACTATAGGAGAAAGAATCATTCCTCCTAAAAATAGTATAGCTATTAATATTGAACGTTTCATCATATATACCTTATATATTATAGTTCTTGTCCTAAGACAAAGTGGAACTGCGAACCTCCGTACTGATTTGATCCGTTGATTGGGTCGAATCCCCATCCCCAGTCAATACCCATAAGACCAAACATCGGCAAGAAAAGACGAACACCTACACCCGCTGAACGCTTGAGCTTGAATGGGTTATAATCCTTGATGTCAGCAAAACAGTTACCAGCTTCCACAAACGCCAATGCCCAAATGGTAGCATTCTGTTCGAGCGAAATAGGATAGCGAAGCTCCATCGTAAACTTGTTGTAAACATAACCCATATTTCGACCCGTAGCAGCATCATATGGCGTCAAAGAACCCGATTGATAGCCACGCATGGAAATGTATTCGGTGGAGTAACTGGAATAACTGGACATACCATCGCCACCCATGTAGAAACTCTCGAAAGGCGATTTTGCATTCTTATTGTAATGTCCCAGATAACCAAATTCAGCACGAGTCATCAAGACAAGCTTCGAGTCGGGAGTGATTGGCGTAAAGACTTTTCCCGAAAAACGCCACTTATGATACTCCAACAAATGGTATTTCTCCGAGGTAGTCATCTGTGCATATTGCGCATCGGTGGTTCCCTTGATGAGCGAATAAGGAGGAGTAATCTTCAGCCCCAGAGTGAATTGCGAGCCACGACGGGTGTAGATTGGATTGTCGATACTCGAACGAGATAATTGCAGATTGAGCGCGAAATTATGGCTGTTACCATCGGTCAAAATCATGTATGGCCAATCCTTCATCATGTACATCTGATAACTCAATTCGCCATAGAAGGAGAAATAGTCATCTGGCCAACTGAGACGCTTACCATAACCCAAACTAATACCAAACGTGCGTAAGTATTTATCTGGATCGGCTTCAGACTCTTGCAATTGCTGCAGGTAGTTAGAGTTGCCCGAGTAGGAATAGTAATTGTAGTAGGTGTTGTATAAGTTTTGATATGCTTGATAATAGCGATCAGAATATCCCGTCTGCGAAGCAAAGAAAATGTTGGCACTTAACGAGTTAGGACGCTTACCACCCAACCAAGGCTCTAAGAAACTCATCGAAGCTGACGTATAGTATACGCCATTGGTGCGTGCGTTGATGCTGAATGTTTGCCCCTCACCCTGAGGCACAATACGATAACTCTTAGGATTGAATAGGTTCTGAATAGCAAAATTGGTGAATTTCAATCCTAAAGTACCTACCAAACCCGTAGCACCCCATCCTAACGAGAACTCAATTTGATCACTAGATTTGGTTTCAAGTTGGTAAGTCACATCCACAGTACCATCTTCTGGATTAGGTTGAATATCAGGAACAAGATTCTCTTGATCGAAGTGCCCCATCTGCGCCAACTCACGCAAACTACGCATGATATCCGATTGACTGTAGAGTTGTCCTGGCTTGGTGTACAGTTCACGACGAACTACGTGCTCGTACACGCGCGTATTACCTACTATGTTAATTTCATTGATAGTCGCAGGTTGCCCTTCATACATGCGCATCTCAAAATCAATCGAATCATTGTTAATACGCACTTCAACAGGATCTACACTGAAGAATAAATAACCTTGATCGGTATACAATTTAGACACCGCGTCATCGTCCTCGTTCAGGCGTTTATTCAATTCCTTAAGGTTGTAAATATCACCCTTCTTAATGCCCAAAACAGCATTTAAGTATTCATACGGATAAACCGTATTTCCAACCCAATCAATATTACCGAAATGATACTTATTTCCCTCATCAATAGTTAGATATACATCTACACGAGTAGAATCTTCTGGAGAACGACCAATACTGTCAGACACGATAATCGCGTCACGATATCCAATCTCGTTGTACTTTTCGATTATGAGCTTTTTATCGTTTTCAAACTCTTCAGCAACAAACTTTTTAGTGCGGAAGAGATTGATGATATTATTATCATTCGTCTTCTTCATCGCATGATTAATTTGATTCTCCGTAAGAGCCTCATTACCTGTAATGTAGATATGCCCTACCCTAGTCTTCGTTTTTCTATCAACATCAATTGCCACCTTCACGTAGCCAGGATGATCTTGATCATTGATTTGCAAAACGTTAATTGATGGCTCGTGAAAACCTTTCTCCGACAAATACTTGGCAATCACCTTATAGATTCTATCCTCCATATCTGGAGTCATCTGGCTATCTTTTTGGATACCAATCTTTACCTCAACGTCCTCTATCTCACTTTTCTTCAAACCCTTATAAGTAAGATTCGAAATACGAGGTCGCTGCTTTAGAGCAATCTCTATCCATATTTTGTCGCCTTCTATCTTCTTTGCGATGAACTTCACATCAGAAAACAACCCCTGCTTCCAAAAGCGTTTCAGCGATTTGGTAATCTGGTCGCCTGGGATTTCCAACTTGTCTCCAACAGCCAACCCAGAAAACCCAATCAAAACAAAATCCTCGTAACTATCTGCACCTGAAACAGCTATTTCTGCTATCTCATACACCTTGCGCTGCATCGTATATTCGATAACAGGTAAAGCTACTGGTACAAAAGCAGTGTCTTGCGAAGACACAAGATTTTCAGTTTGTGCAGATAACGGTAGCACAAACAAAAGACAAAACAATATATTAGTTAACTTGCTCACTGGTTTTTCCAAATCTTCTTTCACGACGTTGATAATCTAGAATCGCACGATAAAACTCATCCGCAGTAAATTCAGGCCATAGGCAGTCAGTAAAATACATCTCTGAATAAGCCAACTGCCACAACAAAAAATTGCTAATGCGCAACTCGCCACTAGTACGAATCAACAAATCTGGATCCGGCATATTAGCAGTTGTCAAATGGGCTGAAATGGTTTCTTCATTAATATCTTCTAGCAACATTTCGCTTTGCAAAACCAATGAAGCGATTTCTTTAGTTGCTCGAATAATTTCCCAACGAGCACTATAACTTAGTGCGATCACCAAATTTAGCCCAGTATTTCCACTTGTTTCTTCAATACAAGCACGGAACCTCATTTGTGTCCCTTCTGGCAGACGATCTAAATCTCCTATTGTAAGAAGTCGAATATTATTTTTCATCAAGGTAGGAGTCTCTTTCGCAATGGTATCTACCAATAACGACATCAATGCATCTACCTCTTCTTTTGGACGATTCCAATTCTCTGTAGAAAATGCATACAGAGTCAAATAAGCAATTCCTAACTCTGCAGCCACCTCCGTAATGCGATGCACAGTCTCTACCCCCTGGCGGTGACCAAACATACGAGCCAAACCTTGACGCTTAGCCCAACGTCCATTACCATCCATGATGATTGCAACATGGCGAGGAATTCGATCTATTTGAATTTGCTCTTTGTAACTCATATCATTCACAAAAATGACATATTCTTTTCTTACGTCCAAACTCGTAAACAATTCCTATTGTTAGAGTTGACACATAATCATTATTCAAAATATTTGCTCCGTTCAATTCGTTTGGATTATTCAATTCAGCTATCCCTTCTAACCCATCTCCCCTAACGATATAAACTTGATGTTGCCATGCTGCTTGCAGTTGCCAACGTTCATGAAACTTCCATTTCAGGCCGAATCCCAAGGGGATATAACAACCAAAATCCATCTCTTTTGCTTGCATCAACAAAGGTTGTTGACCATTGAGAAAAGGATAATTCTCATGTCCCCTATAAGAAGGGTCCTTTGTAAAAACGCTAGCCCCAACACCAATAAAAACAAACGGCGTAAAACGTTTAACTCGTCTATCGTATGTACTTATTCCAAATCTAAAAAAGTTAAACTCTGCTACTACATCTATATGTAATGCTGGATTGTAATAAGACGTTTCTGCATACTCAAAAGAGATTCGTTGACGTTGTACTTTGGCTTGAATAGCCCATCGTTGATCAAACTTGTATCGAAATTGACATCCGTACGCTTCTGCAGCATTCAGGATAGCATCCTTGAAGACATGTTCATTACCCAAATCATTTCCAACGCAATATCCACCTCCCAATTGCAACCCTATTTCACATTGATATTCTTCCGCTAAAACGGATACAGAAAGCATCAACAACCACAGAGTTCCAATAAAACGCAGTATACGCAAACTCTTCAACATCAGTCTAACCACATCGGTTTACGTCTCTTCATAGGGCGTGTTCCCTTTCCTCTACTACCCTTATAATTATCCGTAGCATCCATCCACATCATGCCATTCTTGCGCCATTTAGTTTTATACGCACTACGTCCACCTGTAGCAACCGTTTCAAAGTCAATGGCATATAACACACTTAACGACATGGTAATATTATGACTCAATTCATCAGATAATGTTGGGACAAGCAAAGTAGCACCCCTTCGGTCGTTTCCGTAGAAATGCAATTGGTAATTAATCGCTGCCTTCAATTGCCAACCATCTGTGATGTGCCATTTCACGCCTGCACCAGCAACAGCATACAAACCCCATGACATTTTTTCTATAAGCGGATACGCATTCCCATTCTCTCTTCCTTGATACGGAGACAAGCAAGCAGTCGAATCAAACAATGCAACACCCACACCCAATGCTACGTAAGGAGTCAAACTTCCATTTGCAACATCCTGAGATGACGGAATATACTCAAGAATATTATATTCACCCATCACATCGATATGCCATAAAGGCGAATAATAGAAACTACCACCTGAAAAAGTAGAATCACCTTTTTCCGAAACAATTAGATTATGGTCATTAAACATCATACGCTGACGATACCCCTGCAATTGAACAGCCCAATGCCTATCTATTCGATAAGCAGCCGACAAACCAAACATTTCATTGACAGGCTCAAATTTTTTCCAACCTTCTGCAAGATATTGTTCTCTCTGCCCATTGTATTCTGCTCCGTTATAAAAACCTAATCCAACGCCTAATCCCACATCAATAACGTGCTCTTTTCGTTGCTGCTGCGCACCAACCGACAAAGAGAATGCCATCAATGCCATCATGAGTATCAATCGATGATTTTTCATATCTTTTTGTTCAGCTATGTTGTTTCCCAAATATTTTCTTTTGATGTTTTTCCGTTCAAATACACATTCAGCCGACAAAGGTACAACTTTTTTTTGATATATGCAAATTATTTGTGAAACAAAATTTTAAAAGCCTCTGCTACACGACTAACTTCTAGCACTTTTATTTGTACATTATGCACATCATACTTTTGACCTTTCGGTATTATAATTTGCTCAAAACCAAGCTTTTCCGCCTCTTTAATCCTCTGATCTATTCGATTAACAGGACGAATCTCTCCCGCCAAACCCACTTCACCCGTGATGCAAATATGTTCATCCAATGCAATATCCATATTTGAAGACAACACCGCAGACAATACCGCCAAGTCCATAGCGGGATCATTCACGCGCAACCCGCCTGCTATATTCACAAATACATCCTTCTGCTGCAACTTGAATCCTACTCGCTTCTCCAACACGGCTAACAACATATTCAACCGCCTGCTATCGAACCCCATACTACTGCGTTGCGGAGTGCCATACGCAGCACTTGCCACCAATGCCTGCACCTCCACCAACAAAGGTCTAACCCCCTCTACCGCAGCAGCAATAGCAATTCCCGATAACCCTTCTCGATTCTTCGAAATCAGCAGTTCACTTGGGTTCAACACTTCACGCAATCCATCTTGTTGCATCTGGAAGATTCCCAACTCATTTGTACTACCAAAACGATTCTTTTGCGCTCGCAAAATGCGGTACACATAGTGCTGATCACCCTCAAATTGCAAAACAGTATCCACTATATGTTCCAACACTTTTGGTCCTGCTAGCGCTCCCTCTTTATTGATATGCCCAACAATGATAAATGGTATATTCTTTTCTTTTGCAAACTGCAAAATACGGGTAGCACATTCACGCACTTGACTCAAACTACCTATACTTGCATCTATCGTCTCTGTACCTATAGTCTGAATACTATCAACCACTACAATATCAGGCTGCAAATCGGTTACATTTTCCAAAATACGCTCCAAAGACGTTTCCGCCAAAATATATAAATTCGACGCATCGCCAGCCAAGCGTTCTGCTCTCAATTTCAGTTGTTTAGCGCTTTCTTCTCCACTAGCATATAGTGTTCGTTTTGCCCCCATTTTCAACAACACCTGAAGCGCCAAAGTCGATTTTCCTATTCCGGGCTCACCACCCAACAAGACCAAACTTCCAGGTACTAATCCACCGCCCAACACCCTATTCAGTTCCGAAGAATGCATATCCAATCGCATTTCTTCTTTCGCTTCCACCTCATGCAACAATTGGGCTTTCGTTCCACGTCGAAGAGCAACTCCCCCTTTAGATGGCGCAACAGCAACATCTTCTTCATAAGTGCCCCACTCTCCACACACAGGACAACGCCCAAGCATTTGAGGTGCTTGAGCTCCACAACTGGAGCACACATATTTTGTAGACACTTTCATCTTACACTTCTATCGAACGTCCTTCTTCTGCCAACACCGTATTTGGAAACACTTCTTGCGCCTCGTGTAAAAACACTTCATGATCATCCTCACGAGCACTAAAATGCCCTATCACTAATTTTCCCGCTTGCGCCAATTTGGCCATTTCTGCGGCTTGTTTAGCCGTAGAGTGCATTGTCAATCGGCACTTATCTGCGTATTGCTCGGTATAAGTTGCCTCATGAAACAGCACATCTACACCCTCAATCTGTTCCGCAATCTGCTCGCGAAACATTGTATCAGAGCAATAGGCATATCGTTTTTGAGGTTCTGTGTCTCGATGGCGCTCCGTAAACAAAAATCCACACGTCGGCACTTTATGTTTCAGCGGTATGGTTTCTATCATCACCGTCCTATCCTCAAAAATCACTTCTCGTTTACGGGGGTTAATTGCATGAAAAACAACCTCATAACTCAAATCCTTGCAATGATAATCCAGCAGCGGACGCAACAATTTCTCCAAGTCGCTATGCGCATAAATATGCAATGGCTGTGTGCGATTCATCATGCCCAAAGTGGATATCAGTCCTATCAATCCAAAGCAATGATCACCATGCAAATGCGATATCAAAACGGTGTACAAACGAGCCGTTTTCAAGCCCATTTGACGCATCTTCAACTGTACCCCTTCGCCACAATCAATCAAGAACGATTTATCACACAATTCCAAAATTTGCCCTGTTGGGGAATTCTGAAATGTCGGCATCGCACTACCGCAACCCAATATGGTTAATTTCCCTACCACCTATCAGCTTTACTTCCTCAAACTCAAATAGATGCGCATAAAAACGCTTTTCGTATATTGTGGGAAATCACCCTGTTGAATCCAACCAAAATACCCAGAATCTCTACGAAAAACATCAGCCACACGTTGGCCCTTATATTTACCAAAATTGAATATTTCCACGCCTTCCGCATCATACGCAATTCTGCCTGCAAAGTCCGCAAAACGCACATTTCCAGCAGTAAACTCTGCCAGTCCGTCCACATCAGCAGGTATGTCATATCTATCCAATTGCGCCATTAGTACCTCATAAGTTGCCATCGTGTCGGCATCTGCAGAGTGCGCATTTGTCAAATCCTTACCGCAGTAGAATTTATATGCTGCCACCAAGTTTCGGGGCTCTTGACGTTGAAAAATAGTGAACACATCCACCATCTTTTTCTTTTTCAAATCCACGTCCACACCGGCGCGCATCATCTCTTCCGCCAGCAATGGCAAATCAAAGTGATTCGAGTTATACCCCGCCAAATCAGCACCTTCCAGCACTTTTGCCACCTCAGCAACAATCTCTTTGAACGTGGGGCAATCCACCAGATCCTCGTCATAAATGCCATGCACTGCGCTAGCTTCATCCGAGATATGCATTTGCACTTCTTGCCCCAGCATCATTTGAGTAGGCTTAACGCGGAAGGTCTTCCCCTCCGAACTTCCATTGGGAAAGACCTTGTAATAACTCAACTCTACAATCCTATCGGATGCGATATTTAATCCCGTAGTTTCTAAATCAAAGAATACTAACGGACGAGTCAATTGCAACTTCATCAGTCATTCAAAAGCATTGGCATCAACAATATCAACAAGTCTTGTCCTTCATCATTCTCTGCTGGCAAGATCAAACCTGCGCGAGCAGGGTCTGCCAATTGAAGAACAACATCTTGCGATGCAATATTCGAGAATATCTCAATCAAGAATGGTGCCTTAAAGCCGATGGCCATTGGCATGCCGTTGTAGTCGCAAGAGATAGTTTCTTCTGCTGATGTCGAGAAGTCAATATCCTGTGCCGAAATCTTTATTTGATTCTCGCTCAATGCCAGTTTCAGCAAGCTCGTACCGGTATTTGCAAATACAGCAACACGCTTGCACGCATTGATAATTGTCTGGCGATCTACCACCACTTTATTCGTATTATTTTGTGGAATTACCGCATTGTAATTGGGGAAGCGACCTTCAATTTGGCGGCAAACGATAGTTGTGGCTCCGAACACGAACTTGGCATTCTTCTGACCAAAGGTCACAACCACATCCTCTGCCTCTTTTTGCAGTACTTGACGAAGCAACTGAGCGGGTTTCTTTGGCAAAATGAAACTTACTGCTTGAGCACATTTCACGCTTTCGTTTGTATAGCGAACCAAACGATGAGCATCAGTAGCAACCATAGTAATCTTATCCTCACTCAAGTCGAAGAACACACCATTCATCACTGGGCGCAACTCATCATCTGCGGTGCAGAAGAGGGTTTTGTTTATCGCATCCAAAAGCACATTAGCTGGCATCGAGAACGTATTCTCACCTGCCTCTGTAGGCATTTCTGGATACTCCAATCCGTTCGCACCAACGAAGCTATAAGTACCATTTGCACTCGTAATATTCAGCCCAAAGTTCTGATCATCAATTTGGAAGGTCAGCGGTTGCTCAGAAAATTCTTTCAGGGTATCCAACAGCAACTTGCCACCTACGGCCACCTTGCCTGCACCTTGCGCATCTTCAACGGTCAATGAAGTACGAATAGTAGTTTCGCTGTCCGAGGCGGTTAATGTCAAAACATCACCTTCCAGATCAAACAATACGGCTTCCAAAATCTGCAAACTATTTTTTGCAGCAATCGCGCGACTTACTGCTTGCAACTGTGCAAACAATTTAGTACTTGATACGTTAAATTTCATATCTCTTCAAATTTTTATAGTTTCACTTTTTAGTTTCGCCTGCAAAGTTACAAAAAATCTATGATTTATGCAAATTATTTGCACATTTTATTTATTTTTTATACCTTTGCACTCGAAAATAATTCTTAATTCAAACTTCTTGATTCAAAATCAATAACATGATTGGGGTTTTCGACAGCGGCTACGGCGGACTGACCATTCTCAGTCAGATACGCCAAATTCTTCCCGAATACGACTATCTCTATTTGGGAGACAATGCCCGCGCACCTTACGGAACTCGCTCATTCAATGTTATTTACGAATACACTTTGCAGGCGGTCAATTATCTTCATCAGCAGGGTTGCAACCTTATCATTCTCGCCTGCAATACTGCAAGTGCCAAAGCGTTACGTACTATCCAGCAACGCGACATCAACCCCAACAAACTTCGCGTTTTAGGAGTCATTCGCCCCACCGTCGAGGTCATTCCGCAGCGCACCCAAACCAAGCACATTGGCGTACTCGCCACTCCTGGAACTGTCGCTTCCGAAAGCTATGTCATCGAACTGCTCAAGCAAGATTCTTCTCTCACTGTTACGCAGCAGGCATGCCCCATGTGGGTACCTCTCATCGAGTCTGGAGAGCATCTATACAACGGAGCCAACTATTTCGTTGACAAATACTTAACCGAATTACTCTCGCGCGACCCACTCATCGACACCATCATTCTTGGCTGTACGCACTACCCGCTTCTATTGCCGAAAATTGAAGCATTCCTATCTTCCCATGCTAACCATCCATCGCTTATCGCCAAGCGCCCTATTTCAGTCATCTCGCAAGGCAGCATTGTGGCTGATAGTTTCGCCGACTATCTACGTCGTCACCCCGAGTTCCCTCAAGATTCCAAGGGAGGCACATGCCACTTCTTAACCACAGAATCCGCCTCCAAGTTTGCCGAATCGGCATCATTGTTCCTTTCCGAACCAATCCAAGCGCACCACATTGAGCTTTAATACCTTCTTTTATACAAGCTCTTATTTTTCCACTTGCATATCGCATTGCCATCACTTCCATTTCGGGTCCAACGCCCTATTCTTTTTTTTTGCTGCCCTTTACCTGTTTTTAATTAGTGATTAATTAGTGATTAATTAGTGATTAATTAGTGATTAATTAGTGATTAATTAGTGATTAATTAGTGATTAATTAGTGATTAATTAGTGATTAGTTAGTGATTAACCTATGTTTAACATAAGAGAATCGAAAAATTCCGCAAAAAAAATTGACAAACCTTTACGATTTGTCAATATAATAACCCCTTAAATTCCCTAATTAAAACTGCTCTGCGTACGTACATCCTTCGCGCCAACGCGAGCAGCCATAGCGAGTTCTGCCGCGAATTATCGTTCCTTTCCCACAGACGGGGCAACGCATACCCGACTTATCGGCTTTCACTTCGCGCACCACTTCGGCGGTCATCTGTTTCAGTTCGTCCAAAAACTGCTGTGCGGTATAATCTCCGCGTTCTATTGCACGAAGTTTTTTCTCCCACAATCCCGTCAATTCCGCCGACTTCAGCAACGGCGATATGATTGTTTGTATCAAACTGATTCCCAATGGAGTAGCGTGTATGTTTTTCTTCTCTCTAACGATATATTTGCGTTGAAAAAGTTTCTCTATAATTGCCGCTCTCGTACTTGGACGACCAATACCATTTTCCTTCATTGCATCGCGCAATTCTTCATCTTCAACAGTCTTACCTGCGGTTTCCATTGCGCGCAACAATGTCGCCTCTGTATAGTATTTCGGAGGGGTGGTTGTCTTCTCTTGCAACTGTGGTTGATGAGGGCCAGACTCTCCTTTGCGGAAGGCGGGTAAAGTCTTTTGCTCTACTTTGTTTTCGTCTACATTTTGTTCGCCACTATTTTGCGCCTCATTGTTTCGTTGCTCGCTACTATTTTCCTCTTTAGCAAACACCTCGCGCCAACCTTGTTCAAGCACCTCACGACCTGTCACCTTAAAAGATATATCGCCCGCGCACGCGAGAACGGTGGTATTTGCCACCTGACATGGAGGATAAAAAGCCGCTATAAAACGCAAAGCCACCATGTTATACACTTTCCTTTCCAACTCCGTCAGATTATCTGGCCGCTGCCCTGTCGGGATAATAGCATGGTGGTCTGTTACTTTGCTATTATCAAACACTTTCTTTGATTTAGGCAAACTTCCCGCGCCCTTACCGCCATCTGCTTTCAACGGCAACAATGGAGTTACTTGTGGAAAATATTCTTGAATACCCCGCAAAGTAGCTGGCACTTTGGGATAGATATCATCACTTAAAAAAGTAGTATCCACACGCGGATAGGTGGTCACATGCTTCTCATAAAGACTTTGGATAATCTTCAGCGTATCATCAGCAGTCATGCCATAACGTTTGTTACATTCCACCTGCAACGACGTCAAGTCAAACAAACGAGGGGCATACTCCATGCCTTTCTTTTTTTCCACCGAAGTAATCTCTAACGGCAGATCTTTGATACTATCCAACAATTTTTGCCCCTGTTCCAACGAAGTGATAGCATATTCATCTTCTTCTACAGGCAATTGTGCTGAAAAGAGTGTATCGCGATATAGTGTTTTGAGCTCCCAATATGTTCGTGGTACAAAGTGTTCAATCTCATGTTGTCGTTTCACAATCAGTGCCAATGTAGGTGTCTGTACCCTACCGATACTTAGCACTTGTCTATCTTTTCCCATGCCCGATGCAAAGCGCAAGGTATAAGCACGTGTCGCATTCATACCTAATAGCCAATCACCTATAGCACGCATCAATCCTGCCTCATAGAGGTGTTGATATTCGCTTTGGTCTTTTATTTTCTGGAAGCCCTCACGGATAGCATCTTCCGTCAGCGATGAAATCCACAATCGCTTTACAGGCACTTTGCAACCTGCTTTTTGGTACACCCATCGTTGTATTAATTCTCCCTCTTGCCCCGCATCACCACAGTTGATTACCATCTTTGCTTGTGCGATAAGGGTTTTGATGGTATTAAACTGTTTTTGCACGCCTTTATCATCCGTCACTTTTATGCCGAATCGTGTAGGCACCATTGGTAGGGAGGATAGGTTCCATCCTTTCCATTGGTCATTATATTCATTGGGGTCAAGCAGTGCACATAGGTGTCCAAATGTCCATGTCACGCAGTAGCCATTGCCCTCCATAAAACCGTCGTGCTGGGTATTTGCACCCAGCACGCGCGCTATATCTCGTCCCACGGACGGTTTTTCAGCTACACAAAGTATCATTTTATACTTCAGCGTTTCAATAGCTCAATGAACATGGCAATCACGCCTTTTTCAACTGCCACCACTTTTTCTTCTTATTTACATGGTGTCCATAACCATAGCCATAACCATAGCCATAACCGTAGCCGTAGCCATAACCCTTCTTTGTAGTTCCTACACCATTAAGAACAGTAACAATATTTGGCAAACGCTTTTGCTCATGAACTTGCTTAATAAAATCAATAAGATTGGTTGTAGTATAACGAGCTCGAGACACATACACTGTTAAATCTGCCACACGATTCAGCAAGAATGTATCACTAACCATTGCTACAGGAGCGGAATCAATCACTACATAATCATAGCGTTTACGTAATTCAGCAAACAATTCATCCAAACGCTGACTTTGTAGCAACTCACTAGGATTAGGAGGAATAGCACCTGCTGGCAAAATATCCAACCCCTTAAATTCTGAAGCCACGATCAGATCATCAACAGTATAAGAAGCATCCGACAAGTAACTAGTCACACATCCCTTTGTAGGCAAAGTCAAATACTTCGCCAACATCGGTTTACGAATATCCAATCCTACAAGTGCCACTTTCTTATGCAGCAACGACAACGAGATTGCTAAGTTAGTAGCCACATACGATTTTCCTTCGCTATTGATACTCGACGTAACCAAAATCACAGGATTCGTTACCGTACTTGGAATCATAAATCCTACATTTGTACGCAATGCACGGAACAACTCCGCAGAGGCTGAGTTCACACCATCGCGCACAGCCACATGTCCTCCGTGATGGTTTTGTACTAATGCTCCTCCGAATGGCAAACCCACTAAATCTTCATATTCCTTCGAATCATCCGAAATCTTGTTATTGAAGATATCAAACACTATCATGAAGCCAATTGGGAAGCAACATCCTAAGAACAAGCAAATCAATGCTATCATTTTCAACTTAGGTGCTACGGGTATAGGATTCATTTGTGGAGTGGCAATAATTTTCGCAGGAACAACCGACGAAGCCAATGCTAATGCATTCTCTTCTCGCTTCTCATACAAATACAAGTACAACTCCTCCTTCAATTGACGCTGACGCTCCACCTTTATATATTCTTTCTCTTGATTAGGTATATCGCCACGTTGCAATTCCACCTTACTAAAGCGTTCCTCCAAATCATTCTTCGAAATCAGCAAACTATTACGAACACTAGCAATACTTGTCACAATATTTTCGCGCAACAACCCAAGTTGAGTGTTCATTTGCATAATCACAGGGTTATCCACCGACGCTGTACGTTGAACACGCATACGTTGGAGCAACAACTGATTATATTCCGAAATCAACGTTACCAAAGACACATCAGATATGCCCAAATTTGCAGGAATCAAACTATTCTGCTTTGCTTCATCCGATACAAATTCACCCACATACTGCACCAAGTTCAACTGCGTTTCTATCTCGCTAGCACGTTTTCTATACTCTGCACTTTCAGTCAGGAACAAACCTGCTTCACTCGACAAATCCACAATTCCATGTTTCTCTTTATATCTCTCCACTTCATTTTCTGCCGTAGAAAGTTCCATTTCTATCAAACGAAGTCGCTCTTCTATGAATGTCGCAGTATTGGTTGCCATGATATTCTTATCCACCACAGCATCCATATTATACAATTCTATCTCCTTATTAATAAAGTCAATAGCTCTCCCTGGCATATCTGTTACCGTAGAGATATTGATAATATTCGATTCTTTCTTCATTGGAGCAGCTGTTATATTCGTCTTATACGCGTTTATTGCAGACAATTTAGGCATAGTTACCATTGAGAAGCATTCGCCAACCTCCAACTTTTTGTTTACAACAAAACGTATTTCTCCAACGCATGTGTTAATTGGTTGCGACAAATCCTCTACTTCGTGACGACTACGCTCCCAACGTTTCTTCTTTACTTTCACAAGATAATCATTCTTTCTGGCTTTTACAGAAATCACAGCCCCTGTATTTGTTGTATCCAAAAACATATCTGGATACACAACGGTCAAATCATGCTTAGGATATTGACCTACCCAACGCAAACCAACTTTCTTACGATATTCTGTTTGCAAATCTAGTTCTTTGATTACCTGATAAATAATATCGCGTGAGGTCAAAATTGCCACCTCATCTTCCGTCTGTTTCATGCCTCCAACTCCCATCAACTGCAAAAGTTCTGCATTCAGCATTCCCTTATCCGTATCAGATGTTCGGAGCATGATACTTGAATCAACTTGAAATTTGTATGTATGCGAATAATAATAATATACTCCCAACACACCTAATAATCCGCAACTAATTACGAACCAATACCAATTTCTCAAAATACGGAAAACCCACTTACGAATATCTATTTCTTGTGTTTCTTGTGCCATAGTTACCTAATTAATATATACGCCTATTAAATAATGCAATCTTTATAAAAAACTTGTTCTAGATTCTAATTACAATGCTCCTGCAGCGGACATCACAGACACAACCACAGTTGCTGCGCTTGACACTGTTCCTATCATGCTCAACCACAAGCCAATCGTTTGATTACTTGTAGAACGAGCTTGGTTAGGATCTACTACCACCACGTCATTTTGTTGCAGATAGAAATATGGTGAAGTAAACACCTCATCCGAACGCATATCCAATCTCGCAAACTCCACAACGCCGTTATTTTCACGCATTACCAGCACATTATCACGACGTGCATACTGAGTCAAATCGCCTGCTGCGCCAAGAGCTTCCAATAATGTCATACGACCATTATTCAACATATATGTTCCTGGATTGCGCACTTCACCCAACACTGTTACTTTCGCATTCAGGAAACGCATAGTTACAATAGGATTGACTAACTGTCCTTTCAGTTTCTCCTCAATCATATTTATCACTTCCGACTGACTCAATCCCACTACATGCAGTTTGCCTAGCACAGGAAAATCAATATCTCCCTGCTCATCTACTGTATAATATTGGAATGATGCTGTTGTTGGAATAGTACTGCTCGTTGGTGAAGAGTAAGCCACGTTTGGCAAGTTATATGGTATCACTGCCTCTGGATCCAACGCAGAAACAGTAATAATAAGTGCATCATTAATCTTAACGCGAGGTTCTGGTTGAGGTTTCATACTCTTATTTATTTCCTCAGCGCTCTCTGCTGTTACTGGCTGAAAATAAGCAAGTTGCTTGCGCGAAACACACGAGCACATCAACACAGCAACCATTAACAAAACAATTTTTCCTTTCATATTATCGTTCATTAAGTCTATTTCATTCCAAAGTATTGGGCCTGCAAAGGTACTGCTTTTTTTTGAATTAACAAAATTTTTCTTACTTTTTTTACCAAATATCACCCAACTTCGCCATTTTCTCCATAATTTCCCAAAATATCCCACACCATTAACAGAATCGCCTCTCTATTCATCTTCGAGTTCATTAGCCATCAATAATTAGTGATTAATTAGTGATTAATTAGTGATTAATTAGTGATTGATTAGTTATTAATTAGTGATTCATCTACCTTCATCCTATCTTTATCGAAGTATTTACCTGTCCCGTACATCCTTTTATGCGCGGTGTAACAACGTTCCACACACCGCTGTCCTAACAATAATCCTGTACTTTTTCAACAAAAATTTCCAAAATATTTGGTCAATCCAAAAAAAAGTAGTACCTTTGCACGCTTTTTCGGCTTTTGGGCTTCAAAGTAGCGCTGCTGAGGGGACGGATGATACTCATTTCGAGTATGCCAACGTCGAGGACTCTGCATCTCGCCTGACCGATGTAACTTATTAATAAACATTGTTATAATGTACGCAATTGTAGAAATGCAAGGCCTCCAATATCGTGTTGAGGCTGGCAAGAAACTCTTTGTTAACCGCATGGCAGCTGAGAAAGGTGCTGAGGTAACATTCGAGAAAGTGCTCCTCGTGGACAACGACGGAGACGTAAAAGTAGGTGCACCTGTTGTAGAGGGTGCTAAAGTGGTTTGCGAAGTACTCGACAACGAGTGCCGCGGCGAGAAAGTTCTCGTGTTCCACAAAAAACGCCGCAAAGGCTATCGTAAATTGAACGGCCATCGTCAAGATTTGACCAATCTCGTAGTTAAGGAGATCGTTTTGGCTTAATTGTTTAACCTTTTTAAAAGCAAAGTTTAAGAGATATGGCACATAAGA